>VEPF01000054.1 GCA_012027055.1 Gemmatimonadota bacterium
GCCACGACCGCATGGACGAGATCCAGCGCTTCTTCGGCGACTCCTACCGCTCGCTCGCGGAGATCGACGTCACCACCTTCGCGCTCGGCCTGTTCCTCGGCCTGCTCGTGGGGCTCGTGCCCATCCCGCTCCCCGGCGTCACCGTCCATCTCGGCTTTGCCGGCGGACCGCTGGTGGTGGGTCTGCTCCTGGGTGCCCGCGGCTTCACCGGCCGCCTGTTCTGGACCATGCCCTACACCGCCAACCTGACCGTGCGCCAGATGGGCCTGGTGCTGTTCCTGGCCGGCGTCGGCACCCAGGCCGGATATCCGTTCATCCAGACCATTGCCCGGCCCGAGGGCGCGCTCCTGCTCGGCGCCGGCGCCACCATCACCTGCCTCACCGCGCTCGCGCTCCTCTCCATCGGCCACCGCCTGCTGAAAATCCCGCTCAGCCTGCTCTCGGGAATGCTCGCCGGGCTCCAGACCCAGCCGGCCGTGCTGGGCTTCGCTTCGGAGCAGGCTGGCAGCGACCTCCCCAACGTGGGTTACGCGACCGTGTATCCCACCGCCACCATCGCCAAGATCATCCTGGTGCAGCTCCTGCTCCTTTGATGCAGCGGGGGCCAGGAGCCGGGACTGATCGTCCCTGGCCCCTGGCCCCTGTCCCGAGCTGCCGTGCGCCCGGCGCGCCGGCTCAGCGGCGCTCCAGTCGCTCCCGGGCCCGGCGGGTGCGGTCGCGCGCAGCGACCATCAGGTGATCCTCCACGTCCACGGCGCCCATCACCAGGCGCGCGAGCGCCAGGGCCACCCGCCGTTCCTGGTCGCTCCGCACCTTCCCGTACAGCGCGATCACCCCGTCGCCCAGCTCATCCACGTCCAGGTCCCGGCGGCCGAGCACCGGGTCGGCCCACAGACGGTCCAGTACGCGGTCCTCGATCCGGGTGCGCTGCCGGCCCTGCCATGCCTCTTTCACCAGGTGCCGGCCCTGCCTCGAGATGAGCAGGCCGGTGGCCAGCGCCCCGAATCCGATGGCGCTCGCGATCCCGATCTTCAGCGCCAGAGATCCGATCCTGCCCTGGCTCCCACTCTTCTCCTCCATGATCCTGCTCCGCGCTCGTCCCTTCCGCTCCTGCCGCTCGCATCTATCATTCTTCTCCGCTCTCGCTGGCGCAACCGGTACGAAACCGATCGCGGCCCGACCGAATGGATTCGCTGCCTGTCGATCAGGCGCTGCCCGCCCTGAGGGCCGCGCTCCTTGAGCCCGGAACGGCGGTGCTGCAGGCACCGCCCGGCGCCGGTAAGACCACGCGCGTCCCCCTGGCGCTGCTCCCGGAACCCTGGCTCGCCGGGAGACGCATCCTCATGCTCGAGCCCCGCCGCCTCGCCGCCCGCGCGGCCGCACGTTACCTCGCCGCTCAGCTCGCACAACCGCTCGGCCATACCATCGGCTACCGCATGCGTGGCGACACCGTGGTCGGACCGGACACGCGCATCGAAGTGCGCACGGAAGGAGTCCTCACCCGGCTGCTGCAACGCGATCCCGGGCTCGAGGGCGGCGGCCGCGTCATCTTCGACGAATTCCACGAACGGAGCCTCCACGCCGATCTCGGCCTCGCGCTCGCCTGCCAGGCCAGGTCGCTGCTCCGCCCCGACCTGCGCCTGCTGGTCATGTCGGCCACGCTCGCCGCCGAACCGGTCACCCGGCTGCTCGGCAGCGCCCCGCTCATCCGCACCGAGGGCCGGACCTGGCCCGTCGAGCTGCGCTACCTGGACCGCCCGCTCCCCGCTTCTCCCGTGACCGCCGCAGCACGTTTTGCACTCCGGGCCCTGGAGCGCCACCCGGGCGACGTCCTGGTCTTCCTGCCCGGCTCCGCCGAGATCCGCGGTGCCCACGAGGCCCTCCGGGGCGCGGCCGGCGCCGCCGACATCTATCCCCTGCACGGCATGCTCCCCGCCGAGCAGCAGGACCGCGCTCTCCGGCCCAGTCCGCCCGGCCGCCGCAAGGTGGTGCTGGCCACCAGTATCGCGGAGACCAGCCTCACCATCGAAGGAGTCACGGTGGTGGTTGATGCGGGACTGATGCGCGTGCCGCGCTTCTCGCCCCGCACCGGCATGACCCGGCTCGACACCCTCCGCGT
Source organism: Gemmatimonadota bacterium (assembly GCA_012027055.1). Classification (GTDB taxonomy): domain Bacteria; phylum Gemmatimonadota; class Gemmatimonadetes; order Longimicrobiales; family RSA9; genus VEPF01. Next base: position 2,120 of record VEPF01000054.1, read on the forward strand.
CTCGCGCTCGGCCGCCGACCAGCGCGCCGGGCGCGCCGGCCCACACGGCCCGGGCACCTGCTACCGGCTGTGGACGCCCGCCGAGCATGCGGCCCTGCGCGCGCACGCCCCGCCCGAGATCCTCGAGGCCGATCTGGCCCCGCTCGCGCTGGAGCTGGCCGTGTGGGGTGCCCGCGATCCCGCGGAACTGGCATGGCTCGACCCGCCGCCGGCCGGCGCGCTCGCGCAGGCGACTGAGTTGCTCCGGGATCTGGGCGCGCTCGACCCAGCCGGTCGGGTGACCGCGCACGGCCGGGCGCTGGCCGCGCTTCCGGCCCACCCGCGCCTCGCGCACCTGCTGCTCCGGGCGAAGGCGCTGGGCTGCACCGGCCTGGCCGCGGACCTGGCCGCCCTCCTGGAGGAGCGTGACCCCTTCCAGCAGGGCGGCGACCTGCCCGATCCCGACCTCCGCCTGCGCCTGGATGCGATCCGGTCGGGGCAGGGCACCGGCGACCGCGCCACCCTGCAACGCATCCGCCGGGAAGCGGAGCGCTGGCGCCACCGGCTGGGCGGTGATCCCGGTCCGCCCGATCACCACGCGGCCGGCCTGCTCCTGGCCCTCGCCTACCCCGACCGCATCGGCCAGCGGCGGCCGGGTTCGCCGGAGCGCGTGCTGCTCCGGAACGGTCGCGGCGCCCTGCTCGCCGCCACCGGCGCACTGTCCGCCGCGGAATACCTGGTGGCGGCCCAGCTTGAGGACCGCGGCCGGGAAGCGCGCATCTTCCTCGCGGCCCCCCTCGAGCGCGCGGACCTGGAGCGGCATTTCGCGGCCGACATCCGCATCGAACGGCGGCTCGAGTTCGACCCGCAGGCGGGCGTGGTGCGCGCGCGTGAGCTGCGGGTGCTGGGCGCCCTGGTCCTCGCGGAATCGGTCCCCCGCGACGTCGCCGCGGAAGGGTTCACGGCGGTGCTGCTGGAGGCGCTGCGCGAGCGCGGCCTGGCACTCCTGGACTGGTCCGCTGAGGCCGCCCGGCTGCGCCAGCGGCTCGCGTTCCTGCACCGGCTCGCGCCTGCTGACTGGCCCGACGTCTCCGATGCCGCGCTCTGTGCCCGGCTCGAGGAATGGCTGCTGCCGTTTGCCCCCGCAGCCCGCAGCGTCGCGGAGCTCCGCCGCATCGATCTCGCGGCCGCGCTGCTCACTCTGCTCGCCTGGCCCGAGCGCCGCCGCCTGGATGAGCTCGCGCCCACGCACTGGCAGGTGCCGAGCGGCTCCCGTATCCGCATCGACTACAGCGACCCCGACTCGCCCGTGCTCGCGGTCCGGCTCCAGGAGCTGTTCGGGGCCACCGACACGCCGCGCATCGCCGCTGGCCGCGCGCTCTTGACCCTGCACCTGCTTTCGCCCGCCCTCCGCCCGGTGCAGGTTACGCGCGATCTGGCGAGCTTCTGGCGCGACGCCTACTTCGAGGTCAGGAAGGACCTGAAGGGCCGCTATCCCCGGCACTTCTGGCCCGAAGACCCGCTCGGCGCGCCCCCGACTCGTCGTACCCGGCCGCAGGCCTAGGCAACGGAGCGCGCATGGACATCTCGGTTGGCCTCGTGCAGGCCTATCTCCATGTCAACGGTTACCTGACCGTCACCGAGTATCCGGTGGCCGAGCTCACGCGCAATCGCGGGCTGCAGAGCGCCACCGACATCGACATCCTCGCCATCCGCCTGCCCCAGGCGGGCGGCATCGTGCCCGCGCGCCGCCGCAATCACGTGAACGGGTTCGTCGCCGATCCGGTGCTCGAGGTCGAGGAGGGCATCACCGATTTCATCATCGCGGAAGTCAAGGAGGGGCCCGCTCAGCTCAACCGGGGCACGCGCAACCCGAGCGTGCGCACCGCCGTCCTGCTCCGCTTCGGCTGCTGCCCCGCCAGCGAGGTGCCCGAGAACGTCCAGCGCCTGCTCGAGTACGGCAAGTCCCGCACTTCGACCAACATGCAGATCCGGCTGCTGGCCTTCGGCTCGGAAGCCGATGCGGTGCCGCCGGTACCATCGCTGGAAATCTCGCACGCGCACCTCATCCGGTTCCTGCAGGACCACCTCCGGGGACACTGGGACCTCTTCCGGCAGGTGCACACCCGCGACCCGATCTTCGGATTCCTGCTGCTCATGGAGAAGGCATTCCGCGCCGAGTCGGCCGTCAGCGGTCATGAGCAGCACGACATCACCGGCTGAGCGCCGCCGCGGCAACGCCCGCCGTTCCGGCCGGGATCGAATCTGGTTGGAACCGGGGCAACGCCCTCCCGCATCGCACGTCACCAGGACCATGATCATGAAGCGTTACCGCCCCTTGCTCGCCGCCGCGGCCGCCCTCGCGCTCGCCCTCGGCTCTTCCGCCGCCGCCCAGCAGACCGTCGCGCTCCCCGATCGGGACCGCGCCCTGCAGCTGCCCGCGAAGACGCTCTTTCAGGTGGGCGAGCTCGAAGGTGAGGACTACGAGAACTTCGGGGCGGTCAACGACGTCGCTTTCGATGCTCGTGGCAACCTGTACGTGCTCGATGCCACCGGCTTCCACATCATCGTCTTCGACCCCGCGGGCAAATACCTCCGGACCATTGGCCGCCAGGGCGACGGTCCCGGCGAGTTCGGCATGCCCATGGCGCTCGCGATCCTGCCCGGTGGCGAGCTCGTGGTCAACGACGCTGCCAAGGCCAACCTCCAGATCTTCGGTCCGGACGGGACGTTCCGGCGCACGGTCGTGCTCCCCGAGACCCTCGGCCGCGCCGCCGGCCGCATGCGCGTCTCGCCGCGCGGCGGCGTGATCACCGAGACCATGCAGCTGGTGCAGCGGACCGTGAATCAGGGTCAGCGCGACGCGCCCCAGCGCATGCAACTCCCCGGCCGCAGCGTCACCCGCCTCGCCATCGGCGACAGCGTCCGCGGCTCCCGTCTGTTCACCACGCCGCCTCGGGACATGCAGCTGGGCGCGGCCCGGGAGGCGAGCGGCGGCATCCGGGTCTCGATGAGCATGCGTGCCTTCGAGCCCAGCCTGCTCTGGTCGCCCACCGCCGACGGCGGCACCGCGGTGCTTAATGACGCGACCTACCGCATTGGCCTGCTCGACCCCGCCGGGCGTACCACCAGGCATCTCGAGCGCGCGATCAAGCCTCGCAAGGTCACGGACACCGACAAGAAGCGTTTTCTCGAGAACCAGAAGAAGGGCGTCGGCACGGGCGGGTCCGGCGGCATGATCGCTTTCGCCGCGACTACCGCCAGCGCGGGATCTGCCGGGACCGGCGCCACTCCGCCGCTGAATCGCACCACCACCATGCGCATGGGTTCCATGGCCCTGAAGGAATCGGACGTGACCTGGGGCGACGTCATCCCGGTGGTCGCCGCCCTCGGCACCGATTCCTTCGGCCGCCTCTGGATCCAGCGGGCCGGTCCGGAGCTCGGGGATGGCCCCATCGATGTGGTCGACCCCTCCCTCCGCTACCTCGGCACCCTGGCCGCCCAGGAAATGCCGCGCGCGTTCGGTCCGGGCGGTCGCCTGGCATACCTGGTCAAGGACGACATGGACGTGCAGCACGTCGTCGTCAAGCAGTTGCTGCGCTAGGCACACGGCCTCCGATCCCCCGGCCGGAGGCCGGCCCGGATATTGCCCCCGAATTCCGGGAGCAGGTGAATCACTGGATCACGCTCAGACCGGAGACCTTGCCATGACCGGGCGATCATTGCTGGCTGCGTTCACCGTCTGGACGGCGGTGCTCGCGTCGGACGGTGCGGCGCAAACCCTGGGCTTCAAGGCCGGCCTTGCCTTCGCCGACTGGAGCGCCGATGTGGCGGGAGTGGGGCTCGGCACGGACGCGCTGACCTCGTTCGCGGGTGGCGGCTTCCTCCGCTTCGACTACGGACCCGTCGCCCTCCAGCCCGAGCTGCTGGTCGTCACCCGCGGCACCGGGTTCGGGGCCGGCACCTTCGCCGGGGTTCGCTTCAAGGTGGACTATGCGGAGCTGCCCATCCTCGCGGTGGTGCGCCTCGCCCGGGCCGGCGCCGCCGCGCCCTACTTCTTCGCCGGCCCCTCGCTCGCCTTCCGGATCGGCTGCCGGGCGGTGGTGAGCTCCGGCAGTGTCGACGTTTCCGGCGACTGCCCGGACCTGCCCGATGCCGGGTTGCTGGACCCGAAAACCCTCGACGCGGGCCTGACCGGCGGCGGTGGCATCGAGTTCCCGCTCGGCCCGGGCAGCCTGCTCGTCGAAGGGCGGTTCAACCTGGGCCTGACCGATATCTCGGATTTCCCGGGTCTCCAGGTCCGGTCTCGCACCGGCGCCGTGCTGGCCGGCTACGCGATCCCGCTGCAGCGCTGAGGCCGTCACCGCATTCACCGGCCGGTCGGCCCGGGGAGCTCAATCCCCGGGATCGGCCGCGCCCGGATCGCCCATCACTCGCAGCGCTCCAGCGCCGAAACCGTGGCCAGACGCTCCTTCGGCACGTAGCAGTGCAGGCCGCACGACACCAGCCCGGCCTCCCGGAACAGCTCGCGATACGTATGCGCGCTGCGGTAATGCCACAGCTCGCGGTCGCCTACCATGTCATCGGTCAGCGTGAACGCCTCTATGTACGCCAGGCCGCCGGTCAGCCGCCGCAGGTGCCTGAGCCCGGCCTTTACCTCCGGCGTTGGCACGTACTCGAGCACGTCCGCGCACACCACCAGGTCGAACGGCCGCTTCAGTCCCAGCCGGTCCAGCCGGCCCAGGGTGCCCTGCCGGACTCCCCGCCGCCGGCCGTAGCGCCGGACCGCGTACTCGCTGCTGTCCACCCCCACGTAGCGCAGCCCCGGGTGCAGGCGCCGCAGCAGCGGGCGCCACGCGCCCTCGCCGCAGCCGACGTCCAGCACCGAGCGCACCCGGCGCCCGAGTACGTACTCGGCGGCCGCGAGCGCCAGTCGCACCTTCCGCTGCACCACCTCCGGCCGCACCACCGCCTGCGCGGAGCGGTACCAGCGCTCGAAGTACTCCCGGTCGTAGGCCTTCATGGCTGCTCCCCGTCACTCCGGACTCTGGATGTGGCGCGAGCCGCGCGGCTGACCGCGCGGCTCGCATCCCCTTGCCTGCGCTCCACGCGGGTTAGTGCGGCAACTCGACGTGCGTGACCGCGTCCACTGCCGGCCGCGCCGTCCGGGGCGTCGAGCCGGGATGATAGCCGAGCACCGTCAGCATGGTGAAGAACGCAATCACGTACGCCGCCGTCACGAACCACCCCTTCTTGAGGTACAGCCCCGCGTTCCGGGCCTCGGGATACATGGTGGACAGCGCTACGCCAGCCGACGAGCCGAACCAGATCATGGATCCGCCGAAGCCCACCGCGAATGCCAGGAAGCCCCAGTCATAGCCGCCCTGCACCAGCGTCAGCGCGGTCAGCGGGATGTTGTCGAACACCGATGACAGGAAGCCCAGCCCCATGGCCGTGTGCCAGCCGGGCGCCGGCAGCTCCGAGACCGGCATCATCGATGCCGATAGCACCAGCGAGAGCAGGAAGATCGTTCCCTTCAGGGTGTTCGGCAGCAGCTTCCACTCGGGCTTGCGGATCACCGAGGTCCCCAGAATCGCCAGCCACCCCGCAACCCCCAGGAATGGGGCCTTGTCCGAGATCTGGTGGAACTGCGTGTTCATGGTCACGTTCATCGTGATTGCCGCCGCCAGGATCGACGCCACGATCGCCACCCGCGCCCAGTCCACCTTCGTACCCGGAGTCGGGTCCGCCTGGATCGGCGAGTGCTTCTGCTGTGCGATCGCGGCCGGGATGCCGAATATGAGCATCGCAGCCACCGCTCCGACCGCGGCTTCCATCACCTCGAGCGGGCTTACGCCCGCGATCCACATCATGGTCGTAGTGGTGTCGCCAATCACACTCCCCGCGCCCCCCGCGTTCGACGCGGCCACGATCGCCGCCAGGTAGCCGACGTGCACTTTGCCCCGGAACACGGTGTGCGCCATCGCGCCGCCGATCATCGCGGCCGCGATGTTGTCCAGGAAGCTGGATAGAATGCAGATCACCCACAGCAGGATGAAGCCTCCCAGCCAGCCGTTGGGCAGAATCCGCGGAAGCACCGCGGGCACCTTGCTGTCCTCGAAGTGCCGGGCCAGCAGCGCGAACCCCAGCAGCAGCAGGCCCAGGTTGGTGACGATCACCCACTCGTGACGTAGATGCAGCCCGAATCCGGCGATCCCGGCTCCGGTTTCCAGGGGAGAGATCAGGATCTTGTACAGCGCGATGACCGTCACGCCGGTCACCGCAATGGCGAATGTGTGCCGGTGGAAGATGGCCACGCACGCCAGGACGCAGCCGAACAGGATGAACTCGATCGGCACCGGTCCGATGGTCGGCCCCCCGAACCCCGCCTCGGCGGCTCCCGTCGGCACGGCTGCCTGCAGCATTCCAGCTATCGCGAAGGGACTCATGATCCTCTCGTTTCAGTGACTGAGTTGGTGGACGCGCCGCCCGCGGCCGCCCTGGCCGCGGCGGGAATCACGACGCGCTCAACCGGGTGGGGGAAGACTTGCGAAGTAGAGTGGGGGACTGCCGCTGCATTCTGCGCCGTGGGCCGCCCGCTGCCTGGCCCGGATCCGGCTGACCACCGCGCGCGCGTCATGCGCGCCCGGTGCAGCCAATGCCCGGGAAGAGCCGCTGTCGCCCTTGTAGCCCAGCTGGGCATGGCCGCCCGGCTCCGGCACCTGCGCGATGGCCTGCCCGTCCGCCACCAGGTGCGGTGTGCGGGTGCCGGTGTCCACCCGTCGCTCGGCAGGTCGTTCTGCCGGGTGTACTCCGGCGCCGAAGAGCAGCAGCGCCAGCAGCGGCGCAACCAACTGGCTGTTCACGTGTTGTCGGTACGGCACCCGCGCCAGCGCGCGGGTGAGCAGGGTACGCATTCCCAGGTGCAGGTGCGCCCGCGGGCGGCACCAGAACTCTCTACGATACCACAACCCCTGGTCCGGTTCCAGCGCTCGGACCACCTTCATCCGCCCGGCCGCCCCGGTGCCGCCCCCCTGGCTGCGCGGCCGCCGCGCTGTACCGTTGTGTGCGGCACCGTTCGTGCCCTGCCTCGGTGCGGTACCGCCGGGAGGCCTGGACGTGAAAGCGAGCACCTGTGCCCTGATCCTCACCGCCTGGGCGGCCAGCCCCCTGGCCGCCCAGGGCTCGCTCTATGCCACGCCTGCCCAGCGCGCCGTAGTGCCGCGGGTGGCCGCGGCCAACGCGGCCCCGCCCTCCGACCTGACCTCCTACTACGCCCGGATCGAGACCGAGCTGGCCTTCCTGCGCGCCGAGGCGGACGGGCGCGAGACGGTGCTGCAGCTCGAGCAGATCGCCAGCGACCTGTACTGGCGGCGCGACGGCGGGATGACCCAGGAGCTGGTGGGCTATCGGGCGCGGACCCTGGGAGCCGGCTTCTCCAGCCTCAGTTTCTTCGCGGTGCCCTGGCTGGCGCCGACTCTGTACGGCGAGCGGCTCGACCTGCTGCGCACCAGCCGTCCGGTCCGCGCCGAGAGCGGACAGGTCCGGAACCGGCGGGCCATCCACCCGTTCGCCCTGAATCGCGAAGGGGTGTACCGGTTCTCCGGAGGTGACACCATCGGCGTCATCCGGTTGCAGGGCCGTGCCATCCCGGTCGTGCGCGTGCACGTCGCACCAGCGGCGCAGCCCGCGCGCCCGACGCTGCTCTTCGAGGGTGACATCGATGTGGACGCCGCCCGCCTGCACATCATGCGCATGCAGGGACGCCTCATCCCGAGTGGCCGGAAAGAGACGTTCGGGTCGCGCCTGGCAAGCGCGGCTTTTTCGGGGGTGCTGTTCGTGGGCTTGGAGAGCGGCGAGTACGATGAGCGCTACTGGCTGCCGCGCGAGCAGCGCTTCGAGGTCCAGGCGCTCTCGCGGCTCGGCGAAGGCCGGGCGGTGTTCCGCGTCATCTCGCGCTTCGTGAACGTGGTCACCAACGATGTGCGCGCGGCGGACCTGGCGGCAGCTCCGGAGCAGTATCCCTACGGCCGGATCATCGAGCCGGAGCTCGGCCGCATTGCCGACTTTCGTGACTGGCAGCTCGGCATCGGCCAGCTGGGCGGCACCGCGACGGCATTCGACTTCGATGCCTACGTTCCGCCCGCCCTCCTCACGCCCCGCACGGAGACGCGCCTCGGGATCGGCGTCCGGTACTTCAGCCAGCTGTTGCGCTACAACCAGGTGGAAGGGCTCTACACCGGGCTCGGCCTGACCGCCCAGTTCGGTCGGTCGGCCCCCGGACTCGCCCTCCGCCTCCATGGCGGCTGGGCCTGGGAAGAACAGGTGGCGCGTGGGGGCGTGGAGCTGGCGCAGCGCGCCGGGCCCTGGGAGTTCGCCGGCCGGGCGGAACGTCAGCTCTCGCACACCAGCGACTTCCTCACGGCGCTCGAGCCCGCGCCCGGCGTCGCCCCGCTCTTCGCCGCCAGTGAGTACGACTACGTGGACCGCAGGCTGGGCGGGCTGGTCGTCCGGCGCCACCCGGCGGACTCCGTGGGACTGCGGCTGGAACTGGCGCGCGCCGCGGACCGGAACCCGGGACGTCGCCTGCCGCTCCCGGCCGACACCGGCGCCCGCACCGGCAGCGACCGGCCGAACCGGGCAGCCTTCGAGGGCGCCTTCTGGCTGGGCCGGGCCGAGCTGAACCTCAACCCGTCCGCGGCCGCGCTTTCCCTCATGCCCGGGCTGGGCCTGCGCGTGGCCTGGGAAGGCGCCGTGGGTGACCTGGCCTGGCAGCGCCTGGAGGCTGGGCTGAGCGGACGGCTCATGCCGGGACGCTGGACCCTGGCCGCGCGCCTGGACGCGGGCCTGGTCTGGTCCGACTCCACCCCGCCCCAGGCGCTCTTCGAGCTCGGCTCCGCCGCCGGCCTGCCAGGGTTCGAACACAAGGCGTTCACCGGGGACCGGGCCGCCCTCGGCCGCCTCACGGCAATGTACACCCTGCCCATCCTGAACGCGCCCGTGCGCCTGGGCGCCTTCTACCTTCCGGCCCTGGCGCCCTCGCCCTCCGTGGGACTGCAGGTAGGGTGGACCGATGCCCGGCCGGAAACGCAGACTATCATGGCGCGATACGGCTGGAGAGTGAGCGCCGGGGTGCGCGCGACTGCCGAGGCCAGGCTGCGATTTTTCGGGGGTAGTGTGAGTGTCGGCGTCGCGCGGCCGCTCGTGCGCGACGCCGACTGGGGCGTCGTGTGGGGGCAGGCCGCCGAGCTCTGACCGCCCGGCCTGCCGCCTATCAGCCGCCGCCGCGCGGCTTCGCCGTGCCTACGCTGCCCGAGCTGCCGCCCGAGCTGTAGCCGCCACCGCCTACGGACCCGCCCGAGCTGCCGCCGCCCCCGGAGCTGCTGCCGCCTCGACTGCTGCTCCCACCGCCGCTGCTCGGGCTGACGCTGCTCCGCGTGCCCGCATTACCCGAGGACTGGCCGCGCGACCGCGCCGTGCCCAGCGACGGCTGGGTGCCCCGCGAGTACCCGCCGCTCCCCACGGCGCCTCCCGCGGACTGGTCCTCGCCGGCCGGTACGACGATGATTCCGTTGTTGCCGTACCAGCCGTACGGGCTGTACCAGCCGCCGTACCGGCTGTACCCGTACGGGCTGTAGCCGTAGGAGCCGTAGCCATAGCCGTAGCCGTAGCGGTAGTCGCAGGCCCAGGACGAGTAGTAGTTCAGCCCGAAGCAGTCGTACCGGTAGTACGGGTTCATGAGGAACGGGTCGTAGTACGGACTGGCGTAGTCGGCGCGGTTCGGCTCTCGCGGTTCCGACTCCGCCACCCGGAACGCGTCCGGATAGGAGAGCGCGACCATCAGGTCCAGCGTCGAGCGCGGCACGCCGGCGGCCTTCAACTGCCGCAGCGTCTTCGCGTTCAACGCGAACCCGGAGGCCCGGGTGGCCAGCAGCGCTTCCACGGCGCCCGCGTCTACCAGCTTGCTCGCCTCGGCCACGTCCGCCACGTCCAGCGCGGTCGATGCGTGCAGCCGCGTGGTCTCCCGGACCAGCTCCCGCCCCGCCGCCAGCCGGAATCCGGCCGGATACTCGCTCGCCGGGACTTCAGCATAGCGAACCGTCCGGACCGTGATCCCATCGGCCACCCGCAGCGAACGCACTTCCACGAACGACTCCGGCCCGGTGAGCGCCAGCACGCCGCTCGTCAGCCGTTCCATTCCGCTGCCGCAGGAGAGCCGCGCGCTGATGTACACCCGCGCCCCATCCGCCGACCAGCGGCCGGTTTCCTCGCCGTTGCAGCCGCCCTCCGAGATCGGGCGTGCCACGCCGTCCGCGCGGATCCTCTGCTCGGACTTGAGCTCGCCCTTCACGTAGGTCGACATCACCAGGACCCCGGCGGATTCCGCCATGCACACCACCGGCGCCCCCTCCTGCTGCGGGGTCACCCGCCAGCAGCCCTCGAACGCATACCAGTGCGGGTCCTGCGCCTGCGGCGCTGCAGCCAGCGCGAGCACGGTGAGGAGTGTGGTGCTCAACATGAGTGCCTCCTCAGAACCGGAATGAAAGACCGGCCGTCAAGCGGATACCGCTCAGGTCGATGCTGGTGTATCCGCTCGGGTTGTAGATGCTGAGCTCGTAATCCCCGCCCGGATCAGCGGACGCGAACGTGTAGCGACCCTCGGCCGTAAACGCGATCGCGGGCGTGACCCAGTAGTCCGCTCCGGCCAGCACGTGGCCGGCCAGGGCGGCGCCGTCGGTGCTGTACTTGCTTATGAATATGTCATAGGTGTCCTCGTCCACGAAATGCCCTTCCTGCTCCAGCCGGTACCAGAGGACCCCCAACCCGCCCCCGACGAAGGGCACGAAGCGCTTCGGTACCCAGGCATAGCGCGCGAGCGATTCCCCCCGGCCGGCGGGATAGACGCGCAGCAGCGCGTTCAGAGGTACGCGCCGCAGCTTGGTGACCTGCTGGATCGGGCTTTCCTGCGCGTCGTCGAAGGTGAAGTCGCGGTACTCGGACTCGGCCGTGCTTTCGGCATAGTCGAGGCCGATACCCAGGTCCAGCATCGGGGCGACCCGGAACAGCACGTCGGCACCCAGGTTCTCCGCCGCGAAATTCCCGGCGTCGAGCGTGAGCCGGTCGCGCATGTCGTCGAACAGGCGACCGCTCACGCGCGGCAGGTCCGCGCCGAACCGGAGCGACAGCTGCACACTGGGCTCCCGGAACCGGAAGCCCTCCTGCGCCTGCGCTGCGGCCGGCAGGACCAGGGCACCTGCCAGCACCAGCAGTGGACGCCAACCACGGAATCGCATCTCTTCCTCGCTTTCCATGCTTCGGGCACGCGGTGTCGCGCCGCTGCATCTGGTACTGGCCGTCGTTCCGGCAGGTTCCGGGGGGCCGGGCGCGCATTCCCGCTCTTCCGCGTCTCGCCCGGCTACGTGAACCACTCACCAGCCCCCGCCACCGTGGCGCCGCCGCCCGCTCCGGGATACATCACCAGCTACCCTGGGAGACACGCCATGAAGCTCGCTACCCTGTGCCGCTGGACCGCGCGGTTGGCCGCCACCGCCGTAGCGGCGCTTTTCGTTGCCTTTCTCGTGGGGGAGGGCCAGCCCGACCTGCGGGAGCTCACGGACCGCGAGCTGCTCGGCCTCCTGGCCGTATTCCTGATGCTCGCGGGCACGCTCGCCGGCTGGATCCGCGACCTGCCCGGCGCCATTCTGATCCTGGCCGGCTATGGCGCGTTCGCAGCGCTCGAGAAAGGGTGGCCGCCGGCGCCCTTCGCACCCTGGCTGGCCGCCGGGCCACGAGCCCGACCGCCGAGACGGCGCAGCACGAGCGAGAGCAGGA
>VEPF01000364.1 GCA_012027055.1 Gemmatimonadota bacterium
AGGCGATCTACCTGGACGGCGAGCAACAGGTCCGCGCCCCCGAATCGCTTGTAGGTAACCGGTCCGGCGAACGAGATGTACCAGCCTGCGTCCAACCCCGCCCGCAGCAGCTCGGTCCCGCCCGAAAAGCAATGCAGGATTCCCGGACAGCGCGGCCCGGACGCGATCAGCGCGATGGTATCGGCGTCCGCTTCCCGCGAGTGCACCACGACCGGCTTGCGGTATTCGGCGGCTAGTTCGAGATGCCAGGCGAACAGCTCTCGCTGCCGCGCGCGGGGTGAGTTGTCATAGTGGTAATCCAGCCCGGTCTCACCGACGGCGACCACGCGCCCATCGGCGAGCAGGGCCCTGACGGCCTGCAGGTCCCGGTCGTGCGCCGCTCCGCTCGCGTGCGGGTGGATGCCAGCGCTCGACCACACGCCGCCGTGCGCCGAGGCCAGTGCCAGGGCACGAGCAGCATCGGCCGCATCCGAAGCGATCGTCACCATGCCTCGCACGCCGGCACTGCGGGCCCGCGCCACCACCGCGCTCACCTCGCCCGCGAAGGCTGCATCAGTCAGATGGCAGTGCGAGTCGAACAAGGACCGCTTCCCCTTGCGGCAGCGGGCCGCCACCAGCTACGGCGACGGCCCGCGCTTTGTGTGTTCCGAGCCGCCTCAGGCGCGGGCGGCTCGCTTGACCGGGCGTTTGCCGCCGGTCTTGATGGCGGTCTCGCCGGGCCACCGTTTCTCGATCTCGAGCAACACCGGACTGGCCACGAAGATCGACGAGTAGGTACCGAGCACGATACCGATGATCAGGATCAGCGCGAACTGCCTGATGATGATGCCACCGAACAGGAACAGTGCCAGCAGCGTTGCCAGGGTCGTGGACACCGTCAGGATGGTGCGTGGCAGAGTCTCGTTGATCGAACGGTTAAGGGTCTGCAGAAACTCCGAGCGCCGCGAGGTTCGGAGATTCTCGCGAATCCGGTCGAACACGATGATGGTGTCGTTCAACGAGTACCCGACGATGGTCAGGATGGCGGCCACCATCGGCAGCGACACCTCGAGACGCAGAATGATGATCAAGCCGATGGTCAGCACGATGTCGTGCACGGTGGCCACCACGGCGGCAGTGCCGAACCGCCACTCGAATCGGAACGCCAGGTAGATCAGCGTCGCTGCGAAGGAGAGCAGCACCGCCAGCAACGCCTTCGTCTGCAACTCGTTGCCGACCTTCGCGCCGACGGCTTCGGTCCGCACCACATTCACGCCTTCGTTCCCGAATTTGCCGCGCAGCGCCGTGACCACCGCATCCGAACCGCCGGTGGCTTCATCCCCGGCCCCGGGCGTGCGGATCAGGTAGTCGCCGCCCGCCTCGCCGAAGCGCGTGATCTCGGTGCCCGGAACGGCGGCTTCGACGACGCCGCGCAGATCCCCCGCGTCCCTGGCCTGCGGGACGCGCACCTGTACTACGGTGCCGCCGGTGAAGTCAACGCCATAGTTCAGGGGCTGACCTTTGGTCACGCCCCAATAGATGCCGACCACGAGACTGACCACGAGCGCAGTGCCGCTGGCCAGGTAGGCCTTGTTGCGCAGGCCCAGGAAGTCGTAGTGCGCGTTGTTGAAGAGCCGGTACATGACTTCGATTCGGTTCGAGTTAGATGCTGATCGGCTCGCCGGCCTGGTGCCGGTCCAGGTAGATCAGGTAAAGCGTGCGCGTGACGAATACGGCCGTGAAGAACGAGGCCAGTACGCCGAGCGTAAGCGTTACCGCGAAGCCTTGCACCGGACCAGTCCCGACCTTGTACAGGATCAGGCCGGTGATCACGGTGGTGAGGTTCGAGTCGATGATCGCCGACATGGCGTGCTTGAAGCCCGCATCCACCGCCAGCCTGGTGGTATGACCGGCCATCAATTCCTCGCGCGTTCGCTCGAAGATCAGCACGTTCGCGTCCACCGCCATCCCCAGCGACAGAATGAAGCCGGCAATGCCGGGCGCGGTCAAAGTGGCTCCCAGCACTGCGAGCATGCCCAGCAGGATGATCGCGTAGCCCACCAGCCCGACGCTCGCGCGGAAACCCGAGCACCGATACACGCCCACCATGATCGCGACCACCAGCAGGACCCCGATGATGCCGGCCACCATACCCTGCCGGATCGAGTCCGCACCCAGCGACGGGCCCACCGAACGCTGCTCCACGATGTGCAATGGCGCCGTGAACGCACCGGCCCGCAACACCAGGGCGAGATCGCGAGCTGCTTCCATCGGGGCCTGGCCCATCTCGATCTGCCCGCGCGCGCCAATGCGCGACTGCACCTGGGGGGCGCTGTGCACCTGGTTGTCCAGCACGATGGCAATGCGCTTGCCGATGTTCTGCGAGGTCACGCGATCGAACACCCGGCCACCGGCCCGGTTCAGCTCGAAGGACACGATGGTCTGATTGTACTGTGGGTCTCGGCCGGCCTGCGCATCCTCCAACTGGTCGCCCGTGATGAACGCCTCCGGCGCCAGCACGTACAGCGAACGGTACAGCGATGCACCCTGGGAGATTGTTTCGGCCGCCCACTTGAGGTCCACGCCCCGCGGCAGTACATCCTTTACCCCGGGCAGGGCCAGGAAGCGGTTCAACTTCTCGACGTCCGCTTCATCGACCAGAAACTCGCCCTCTCCACCACCCTGCAACAGCAGGCTGCTGAAGGGGGCAGCCGCTTCGGCCGCCGCCCCGAGGGTATCGGCGGTATCCGCCGACGCCGCCGCGCCGGCCGTGTCCGCGCGCGCACTGTCCGCGCCTCCACGCTGGAATAGCAGGTCGCGCACCGACTCCCCCCTCGCGGAGTCGCGCTCGGCGCTCGCCCGCTCGGTCGCCGGGAGGGCCGCCATCACGGCACGGTCGATCCGCTCGCGCGCGCCGGTCACGGGCTCCCCGGGTTTCACCAGCTTCCACTCAAGGAAGGCCTGGCGCTCGATCACGCCCTTGGCCCGCTCCTCGTCGCGAATCCCAGGCAACTGTACCACGATCCGCTCGTCTCCCACCTTCTGCACGGAGGGCTCCGCCACCCCGAACTGATCGATGCGGTTGCGCAGGATCTCCAGATTCTTGTCGATGTTCTCCCGCTTCACGGCGGGGTCCATCTGGTTCTGGGGGTCGTCGATCTCAAGGGCCAGGTACATCCCGCCCTGAAGGTCCAGGCCGCGCGTTACTCCCCTCGTCAAGAGGGCGCCCAGGGCGACGGCAAGCACGGCGAGGATGATGGCGATCCGGCCTTTTATGGTGCCGAACATCGACTGACACTCACTAATGCGTGTTGAGGGGCAGGCGGGGCTTCACCCCGCTTCGGGCACAAGCAAGAAAGCTGATGCAAGAACGCGAGCTTGTCAATGAAACGGCGACCCACCACAATGCCGGTCGCGCGACCTGCGCACCGGCTGGCGAGCGGGGGGCTGTACCGCCATCCCGGTGCTGCCGAGCGGACACCACCGCGGTGGCCGGGCGAGGGAGGACCGCTCCGCAAAGGAAAGCCCCGTAGCGGGAAATCCGTTGCGGGGCTTGCTGTTTCTTTCGAGTGGGCCCGGCAGGACTCGAACCTGCGACCAAGCGATTATGAGTCGCCCGCTCTGACCACCTGAGCTACGGGCCCGAGCGGCTGAAGTGTAACCGCCTCAACGGGTGCCGAACAACCGGTCCCCGGCGTCACCGAGTCCCGGCAGAATGTATCCGTGCTCGTTCAGCTCGCGGTCGAGTGCGGCGGTGAACAGCTGGACATCGGGGTGCTCCTGAAGCATGCGGCGGACGCCTTCTGGAGCGGCGACCAGGCAGACCAGACGGACCCGCGTCGCCCCCTCGCGCTTGAGTGCCGTCACCGCGGCCCCGGCAGAGCCGCCCGTGGCGAGCATCGGATCAAGCACGAAGAAATCGCGCGCCTCGGCATCGGGCGGGAGCTTGAAGTAGTAGTCGACCGGCCGGAGGGGCACGTGATCCCGGTACAGGCCGATGTGTCCGACCCGGACGGACGGCATTAGGCGCAACATCCCTTCCACCATGCCGAGCCCGGCGCGCAGGATCGGTACCAGCGTCAGTTTCTTGCCGCCCACCATCCAGGCCCGGGTATGCTCGAGAGGCGTATCGATCTCGACCGGTTCCAGGCGGAGGTCCTTGGTAACCTCGTAGCCCATCAGCATGGCGATCTCATCAACTAGCTCGCGGAAGGTCTTCTTGGAGGTTTCGCGCGCTCGCAGGACGGCGAGCTTGTGCCGGATCAGCGGGTGATCGATGACGGTCAGGTTCGGGAATTCGGACATGGTGTTCTGCCTTGTGGAAGTGCCGCCAAGATAGGCTGGAAACGTCCTGCGGCAAGGCAGCTTTCAGCATCCCGTGAGCGCCGCCGAGCGACCCGGCCGGCTCACGGCACATCCGCGGCGTCGTGCGCAAGGCGGCAGTGGACCGGCGGGGTCAGGGTACGCCTACGGTCGCGATGACGCAGGCGATGACATCCTCGACGCTGATGCCCTCAGCTTTCGCCTTCGCGGTGGTGCCTAGCCGGTGCCGCAGCACAGCGGGCGCGACCGCTTTCACGTCATCGGCCTCCACCCGCTCGCGGTGCCGCAGGTAGGCATGGCCTCGGGCGGCCAAAGCCAGGTGGATGGTGGCGCGGGGTGAGGCCCCGGGCCTGACCAGGGACGCGAGTCGCTCCAGGCCGTAGCGAGCCGGCTCACGCGTGGCCTGCACCAGGTCCACGACATACTCCTCGATACGGTCATCCAGGTGGAGCCCGAGCAGTTCCTGCCGTGCCGCCATGACGTCTCTAGGCTCCGCTACGGCAGCTGGCGCCGAGCGCGTCCGGCCGGCGCGCAGCAGCGCCGGCTCCGGTTCCTGGTCAGAATCGGACCGCTCCGCTCGCAGGCTCAGCATGAAGCGGTCCGCTTGAGTCAGCGGCAGCGGCCGGCAACGGGGTCCTGCGCTGGGCTCGTGCGTAGCCAGCAGCAGGAACGGCTCCGGCAGCGGGAAGGTCGCGCCGCCGAGCGTGATCTGGTGTTCCTGCATGGCCCCGAGTAGCGCCGCGTGCAGCCCGGGCGGTGCCCGGTCGATCCCGTCGGCCAGCACGATGTTGGCGAAGATCGGGCCGGGCCGCGCATCGCCGGATCCGCGACCGGGATCGCCGACCAGGGCGCCCACGACATCTCCCGCGAGTTGGCCGGAACTTGTCGTGATGCACCCGAAGGTCGCGCGGATCAGGTCGGCGAGCGTGCGCAGCGCGACGCCGGCCAGGTCCGCACTTCCCTCGTGCAGCACGTGGCCACCCGTCAGCAATCCGATGAGCAGGCGCTCCAGCAGCAGGTCCTTGCTGGCGATCCGCTTCCGCAGCTCCTTGCCGATGCGGTCGATCGGGGTGTCAGCACACGCCGATTGCCGCAGTACCGCACTCTGCTCCGCCAAGTCGACCGTCCCTCCCGACCGTACCACTAGCGCTTGATCCGCGAGCCCCGATCCTCGATCCGGAAGATCCACGCGGCCAGGCGCCCCGGGCGCAGTTGATCCCGCCGCGAGCCTGGCTCGAAGTCGAAGCGAGAACCGCCATCGGCGTCGGCCGCGCGTTCGATCTCGCGCACCATTGCAGCTGACCGCTCCCGCCAGCGCCGCCAATTGGCCGGCCGCAGATCGACCCAGCCGTTCTCAGCCAGGCGGGGGTCCGCCGGGCTCTGTCCCTCGGCCGGCGGCACCCTGACCTGCGGTCCGCGCAGCAGGCGGGTACCGTCGCGCAACAGTATCGGAATGCCGATGGAGAGCATCCGAACGCGCAGGTCCGCATCTCCGAGCAGCAGAGCTTCGGCTCGTTCGGCGGTGTCCTCCGCATCGAGCCGGGCAGCGGTACGCAGGTCCGGATAGAGCCGGGCCAACAGCTCGCCCTCGAACAGCAACTTCGAGAGGCGCGGGGGGCCGAGCATCTCGTAGGCGACCGGCCTGACCCCGTGCTGCCGCTCGAGTTCGTCCATTCGCTCCAGCGCCGCCTCGCGGAGCACTCCCGCCCGGTAGGTCGGTCCCGAGGTGGCCGCATCCAGCGCGGCCACAATGTCATGGCCGGTGGCCATGCCCCGGATTTCCCGCACCACGTCCGCGGCGATCTCCTCGGGTGTGATGAACTCCATGAGACCCAGCGCGGTGAGCGTCTCGAACTCGCCGGCGGTGAACCAACCGTTCTCCCCGGCGTCCACGTAGACCCCGCGCAGATTGTCCCCGGTGCTGCGGGCCGGCGCCGGGTGGGCGAAAGCTTCGGCGAGGGGCTGCGGCTCGCTGTCGAAGCACGGGATCGGTCGTCCCGCTCTGAGAATCTCCCCGGCGCCGATCCCCTTCCAGCTGATGGCGGCGGTCGGCTTGATCTCCTTGATGGCCGGGGCCCCCGGCGTGCGCGCCATCAGGTAGAGCAGCAGCGATTGCGCGCCCGCGAGGCCCGATTTCGCGAGCAGCATCCGGCTGGGTCGTTCCTCGGAATGCGTGAACGGGATGTTGAGGCCCATGCCACCGGTTCCCGCGGTGCCCACCTTCACGTAACAGCCGGTGCCCGCCCGCCGCATGGCATCGAGCGCGACCTGCACGTGTCTTATCAGCTGCGGCAGGTATAGGGTGGCAAGGTGGCGCTCCACCGCGTCGGTATCGGCCGAGCCGCTGGCTGCCGCGGCCCGCAGGTGGGCCGCGCTCTGGAAGATGTTCTGGTAGGCGAATGCAGTGGCGGTATTGACGCAGTCGACGATGATGTCCGGTTGCCGGCGCAGCAGCAGCGAACCGAGGGAGGAACGCTGCACCACCTCGTCGCTGAGCTCGCCGAGCAGATCGTCGAGCAACTGCGCCCGCGCCACGGGATCTGCCACAATCTCCGCACGGGTCCGGTCCTTGAGCGATGCCGGAACGAACAGGTCACCCCACTCGGCCACGATTGTGGTCGAAGCCGGGACCAGTCCCTCCTGCTCGAGCTCGGCCACGCCCTGTTCCGCCTCGCGCCTGGTCAGCCCGGTGAGCACGAGCTCAGCCGGCATGAATGACAGTAGCTCCCGGGCCACCGCCACGCCCACCAGCCCGGGCCCACCCATGATCAGGATCTTCTTCCCGGCGATTTCCATGGTTCATCCCGTGGGGTTCCCGCCGGCGGGGCTATCATCCCGCGGCGGCAGTTCGTGTGCTTCCAGGCGCCGCCAGCCGCCGGGCGGCAGATCTCCCAGTTCGACTGCGCCGTATCGGATCCGCCGCAGCCGTCGCACCGGGTGGCCCAGTGCCGCCAGCATCCGTCGCACCTCGCGCTTCCGTCCCTCCCGCAGGGTTAGCCGGAGCGTGTGGGCCCCCGAGCGAGTGCCCCTGACCGCCCGTGCGATCCCATCATCCAGGGGCACGCCTGCCAGGAGCCGGTCCCGCTCGCTCCGATCGAGCCTTCCAGCCACTTCCACTTCATACTCCCGTTCCACCTGGTACCGGGGGTGCAGCATCCGGTGGGCCGCATCTCCATTGTTGGTGAGCAGGATCAGTCCTTCGCTATCCGCGTCCAGACGGCCCACCGAGAACAGGTGCCGCAGTTCTGGCGGCAGCAGTTCGTAGAGCGTGCGCCGACCCTGCGGATCACGGCGCGTGCTCACGAAGCCGCGGGGCTTGTGCAGCGCGAGCCATTCGGTGACGCGGACCTGGACCGTCTTGCCGTCGACCGCCACCAGGTCGGTGGGGTCCACCTTCGTGCCGGGGATGGTGACCGTGTCCCCGTTCACCGTGACGAGCCCGGCCGCGATGAGATCCTCTGCCCTTCGCCTGGAAGCCACGCCCGCCTGGGCCAGGAACTTCTGCAGGCGCATGCCGGTGCTAGCGAGCGGCAGGTGCGGGTGCCGTTGCAGGCGGCCCCTCGTCCCCGCCGGGAGGCGCGACGGGCGCGGCTTCGGCGGCGGGCACGTCGCCGCCCGGCGCATCCGGCGGCAGAAGTTCGCTCGTGGACGCGGGCCCGCCGGCCGGCGGCGGCATCGATGCACCGGCGGTTGCCGCCGCGGGCTGCTCGGCCACGGTTCGCGAGCGCAGCACGATCGGCAGCTCGTCCGGTCGCGGCAGGTCCTCCAGCGACCGGAACCCGAAGTGCTCGAGGAACCGTCTGTTAGTGCCGTAAAGCAGCGGTCGGCCCAGCCCCTCGGCGCGGGCTACCGTTTCGATCAGGCCGCGGTCCTGCAGGGTGCGGAGTACCCCGGTGGAGCTGACGCCACGAATGTCTTCGACCTCGGCGCGACCGATCGGCTGCCGGTATGCGATGATGGCCAGCACTTCGAGGGCTGGCATCGACAGCTTGGCCGGCTGCGGCACGGTCTGATAGCGGTCCAGAACGGCCACGAATTCCGGGCGGGTGAGCAGCTGGTAGCCGCCCGCTACCTCGTAGACCGAGAACGATCGCTCACCCGCCTCGTATTCGGCCTTCAGCTCGTCGATGATGGCCTGCACGGTGTCCTCGTCCAGGCGCTCGTCCACGCGCGCCAGATCGGCCGCGCTGAGGGGGGCATCGCTCGCGAACAGCAGCGATTCAATGATCTGCGTCAGGCGCATCGGCCAGCTCGTCTTCCTGTCTGCGATACAGCCACAGTGGCTTGAATGGTTCGCTCTGCCGCAGGGCCAGCCGACGCTGCCGCGCCAGCTCCAGTCCCGCGAGTAGCGTCACCACGCCGTGCAGGCGGTCGTGGTAGGGCTCGACCAGGCGGCGGAACTCGACGCGTGCGAGGCGCGCCAGCGCGTGCAGGATGAGACCGATCTTCTCTTCGACCGGGACAGCCCGTTGCGCAACGTAGTGGTCCTCTACCGTGCGCGGCGCTTGTTCCACTCGAAAGGCGGCCGTCCAGACGTCCTCCCAGGTCAGGTCCAGCGGCAACTCGGCCACGGCCGGCAGGACGCGGGGGGGCACGAAGCCGCGCGCATACCGCCGTGCCCGTTCGCGCTCTGCCTCCTCCAGGCGGCCGGCGGCCTCGCGGAAATGTTCGTACTCCAGCAGGCGGCGCACGAGCTCGGCGCGCGGATCCTCCAGCTCACCTTCTCCGTCACTCCCGCGGGGCAGCAGCATCTGCACCTTGATGCGTACCAGCAGTGCCGCGATCTCCAGGAACTCGCCGGCGCGGTCCAGCCCGAGCCGCTCCACACCCTCCAACGCCGCCAGGAATTGCGCCGTGATCTGCGCGATGGGAATGTCGAAGATGTCGATGTCCTGCTCGCGGATCAGGTGCAGCAGCAGATCCAGCGGACCCTGGAAGCGCTCCAGTTCCACCACGAAGCCGCCGTCCGGATAGGCCGTGATCGGCACCTCGTTCAGGTCCACCACTGTATGAGCAGCCACGATAGCCGTTCCAGTAGGGTCGCAGGCCACAGTACCCAGCTGATCATGCCTGTCAGGAACAACGCGAAGAAAACGACGATCGCAATTCCGTGCAGGCGAAGATACCCGGCCGCGAGTCGGGGCGGCAGCAGCCGGTACAGGACGCGGGCACCATCGAGCGGCGGGACCGGCAACAGGTTGAAGACCGCCAGCAGGAAATTCAGCCTGATCCCGGCGCCGATCATTATCTCCAGCGAGTGCAGCGGCTCCACCGTCGGCCAGATCGCGCGTGCGCGGACCAGCACCACCATGGCGAGCGTGAGCGCAAAACCGAGCAGCAGGTTGGCCGTCACCCCCGCTACCGCCACCTTCAGGTCGCTGCGGCCGCCCGCGCGGAAATTGCCAGGGTCCACCGGGCCCGGCTTGGCCCAGCCGATCAGGCAGCCGCTCCTGCTCGCCAGCAGCT
This sequence comes from Gemmatimonadota bacterium, assembly GCA_012027055.1. Classification (GTDB taxonomy): domain Bacteria; phylum Gemmatimonadota; class Gemmatimonadetes; order Longimicrobiales; family RSA9; genus VEPF01. The sequence continues at coordinate 9,769 of VEPF01000364.1, forward strand.
GGCCGGGAACCAGGATGGTGCCGAACAAGTCAATGTGAGGCACCGGATTGAGCGTGACTCGGCCGAGCCGTTCGGCGGTCGCGTCCCCTTCGCGCAGGGCCACCCAGGCGTGCGCGAACTCATGAATGGCCAACGACAGCAGCAGCACGGGGACGACCAGGACGAACTCCATAGCGGCGCAAAGCTATGGCTGGCCAGGATGGCCCGCCACCCCGGACCGCTGCGGATGCCTCTGAAGGCGTTGACACATCTGGTACCCGCGCTTATCCTTAATGGCTCGTGCAACCCGTTATTCGAGAGAGGATTCCGTTGGCCAACACCAGCAGCGCAGAAAAGCGGGTCCGGCAGGAACGCAAGCGCAACCTGCACAACCGCTCCGAGCGGTCCCGCCTGAAGACCGCGATCAAGAACGTGGCGCAGGCTGACAACCCGGACAGTGCCGCCGCAGCGCTCAAGGAAACCAGCGCCCTGCTGGACCGGATGGCGAGCCGGCGTCTGATCCATCCCAACAAGGCCGCGCGCAAGAAATCGCCGCTGGCCAAGCACGCTGCAAAGTTGGCCTGATCGTCGATCGCAGCACTGACGGTGAGCCCCGGCCCGGTATCGGGTCCGGGGCTTCTCTTTGCCTTCCACCGGTCCCGCGGAGAGCGCAGGTCAGGGTTCCTGCGCAGCGCCGAACAGATCGAGCGTGTCCTCCGACAATCGGTGGAAGTTGCTGGCAGTATGGCTCCGGGTCGAGCGGTGCGTCCCGCCCCCTCCGGCCAGTGGCTTCTGGGCGCTGCTGGGAGCGTCAGCCTGGCCCGGGCCGGCACCCGAGGAGTGCTCGTCCGGGTTTGAGTCCGCCGATGGCTCCTCAGCGTCGGGCGCGCCCGGCGCCGGCGGGGCTGCAACTGGCGCCGGACGCAGGAACTCGCGGCGGAAGGACCGGTCATAGGCCGTCCAGGCGCCATCGCCCGACGCGATCAGTTCCCGCACCTGTTGGAGCTTAGCGTCCAGATCATCGGCATAGTGCAGGATGAGCGCCTCCAGGGTGGCCGGCTCGCGCGGGCTCTGCCACTCATAGCGACCCTGGTGGGCCGCGATCAGGTGCTGGAGCAGGAGTAGTCGGCCCGGGTCCAGGGCGGGCACGCGACGAGCGGCTGCAGTCACGATCTCCAACCCGAGCAGGATGTGCCCGAGCAGCTTGCCCTCGTCCGTGTACGCAAAGCCAGCCCCGGTCCCAATCTCACGCACCTTGCCCACGTCGTGAAGCAGGGCGGCCGTCAGCAACAGGTCGCGGTCGATGCCGGGTCCGTAATGGACAGCCAGGCGGTCGCAGAGGCCGGCCACCGATAGCGTGTGCTCGAGCAATCCGCCCAGGTATGCGTGGTGGTTGTGTTTTGCCGCCGGGGCGATTCGGAAGCCGGGTCCGGCAGCGCCATCCGGGCCGATGCATGCTTGCAGAAGCGACTGCAGGGCCGGGTCGGCGATCGTTTCCAGCACCCTCTCCAGATCGTGCTCCATCGCAGCTTGGGGGCGTGCCGAGCGGGGCAGGAACAGCGCCAGGTCGTCCGGCTCCACGCGGATTGGCTGGAGCCCATCCACGCACAGTTGCAGTTGACCGTTGAAGAACTCGATCCGGCCCTGGACCCCGACATAGCAGCCCGGGTGCAGTGTCGGGAGCAACTCCTCGGCGCGGTTCCAGACCCTGGCCTCGACGGGACCGAAGCGATCGCTAAGGGTGAGGCGAAGATAGGGCTGGTCGTTCCGGGTGCGGGCGACCTGTAGCTCGACGACCACGAAGCAGGCCCTCACGCCTGCGCCGTCGGGCAGCGAACGCGTGGGCGGCCAGGGGAAGGGAGCGTCCCCCACCCACTCGCGCGGTGCGGGGGACGGCCGCCCGGTCATGCCGTGCCCGCCTCGAGCCGCGGCTGTTGCCACACCAACTCGCCCGCGACCAGGGTCAGGAGCACCCGGCCGCGCAGGCGTCGACCGGCAAAGGGCGTGTTGCGGCTCTTGGACTGGAAATGGGCCGGGTCCACCACCCACTCCGCGGCCGGGTCGAACACCACCACGTCTGCGGGGGTGCCGCGCGCCAGGGAGCCACCGGGAAGATTGAAGGCCCGCGCCGGGGCGCTGCACATGCGCTCGATCATGGTGGTCAGCGAAATCGCGCCCTTGAGCACCAGTTCGGTATGAACCAGCCCGAAGGCCGTTTCCAGTCCGACCAGGCCGAACGGTGCGTCCTCGAACGCCTGTTCCTTCTCGTCGTAGTGGTGCGGGGCGTGATCAGTAGCGAGCACATCCAGGGTGCCATCGGCGAAACCCGCGACCACGGCCTCGCGGTCGTGCTCGCTGCGCAGCGGCGGGTGCACCTTGGCCTCGGTGCGGTAGCCGTCCGCCGCGGCGTCCGTCAGCGTCATGTGGTGCGGTGTCGCTTCCGCGGTCACGCGGACACCGCGCAACTTGGCATCTCGAATCAGGTCCACTCCGAAGCGCGTGGAAACGTGCTGGATGTGGATGCGGCCCTGCGTGTGCTCCGCGAGCATCAGATCCCGCGCGATCATCACATCTTCCGCCGCGTTCGGAATGCCGACCAGTCCCAGGCGCGAAGAGACGAGTCCCTCGTTCATAGAGCCGCCACGCGAGAGCGAACGGTCCTCGCAGTGGTCCGCGACCGGGATGCCAAAGCTGCAAGCATACTCCAATGCGAGGCGCATCAGCCCGGCGGATTCCACCGGACGTCCATCGTCGGTCACCGCGACCGCGCCGGCTTCCACCATCTCTCCGATCTCCGCCAGCTGCTCCCCCTTCTGCGCGACCGAGATACAGCCGACCGGATAGACCCGTGCCGCCCGCGCGCGCAGTCCTTCCGAGCGCACGAATCCGACGGTGGCAGGATCATCCACGGGCGGCTGCGTATTCGGCATGGCGCAGATGGAAGTGAAGCCGCCGGCCACCGCCGCGCGCGCTCCCGTGGCGATGGTCTCCTTGTGCTCGCCCCCGGGCTCGCGCAGGTGCACGTGCAGATCGATGAAGCCGGGAGCAACCACCAGGCCCGCCACATCGTGCACCACTGCACCATCGGGAGCCCCCAGCCCGGACCCCACCGCTGCCACCAGCCCATCTACGAGCAGGACGTCCGCTACCGTATCACGACCTGCGGCCGGATCTATCACCCGGCCACCTCGCAGGAGCACTGGGCGGCGTTCCAGCGTCCGCCGGACGTAGAGTTCAGGATTCACGTTTCGCCGCCTCCGCCTTGTCCGGTACTCCGCCCGCGAGCAGGTACAGCACCGCCATCCGGATGGCCACGCCGTTGGTGACCTGGTCCAGGATCACTGCATGCGGGCCATCCGCCACGTCGCTGTCGATCTCGACCCCCCGGTTCATCGGGCCGGGATGCAAAATCAGGAGCTCCCCCGGGGCCCGCTCAACGCGGGCGCGCGTCACACCGAAAATGCGGTTGTACTCGCGCAGGCTGGGAATGAAACCACCCTGCATGCGCTCCAACTGGAGGCGGAGCACGTTGAGTACGTCGGCCCACTCGATCGCCTGCTCTACCCGGTTGAAGACCTGCACGCCCAGTTCCTCAACGCCCTTCGGCAACAGCGACCGCGGGCCGCAGACCGCCACCTCCGCGCCCAGCTTGGTCAATCCCCAGATGTTGGAGCGAGCGACCCGCGAGTGCAGCACGTCCCCGACAATGCACACGCGCAGGCCGGCGATCCGACCCCGATGATCGCGGATCGTGAGCATGTCGAGCAGTCCCTGCGTGGGATGCTCGTGCCGGCCATCGCCGGCGTTGATGACGTTCGACGGGATCCGCTCGCCCAGGAACTGCGCGGCGCCCGAGCTGCCATGGCGGATCACCACCATGGCGATCTCCATGGCTGCGAGGTGGCGAGCCGTATCGACCAGCGTCTCGCCCTTCTGCACGCTCGAGCCCTGCGCGGCAATGTTCACGGTGTCGGCCGACAGGCGCTTCTCCGCGAACTCGAACGAGATGCGTGTCCGCGTGGAAGCCTCGAAGAACAGGTTGACGATGGTCTTGCCCCGCAGCACCGGGACCTTCTTGA
>VEPF01000393.1:0-10688 GCA_012027055.1 Gemmatimonadota bacterium
CCGCGTTGGCCCGCAGGTCCGCCTCCCGGCGGATCCGGGCGGCCGCGGCCGTCGCAGCCATCTTCGCGACCGGACTCGTCGCCCGCGCCTCGAGCGAATCCGCTCGCGTGTTGGCTTCCTGGCGGGTCCTTTCCGCCAACGCCTTCGCGGCCGTCCGGATTGCGTCCGCCTGCTCTTCCGCGGCTGTCATGATGCGCGCCGCTTCTTCCGCCGCCCGGCGCCGCGCTTCGATTGCGGTCGAGTCCAGCTTCGCCGCCACCGCATCGGTCCGCTGTTGGGCTTCCTGCTGGAGCGCCTGCTCCACCGTCTTCACTCCGCCGGCAGTGGCCTCACGGAGGTCCACCAGCAGCGACGGCTTCGTGACGGTGCCCGTGAGACCCACTCTCAGGGTGATGACATCGGCCGCCTGCAGGTCGATGCCGGCCCGGGAGCTCCGGGCGACGATGCTCGCGATGGCCCGGTTCGCCTCCGTGCCGAGCGTGCTGCGCGGCAGTTGCAGGTCGATGTTGTAGTCGAGCGACTTGTCGATGCCGTTGGAGCCGGAGACGTTCATCCTGAGCTGGCCGGTCTGTACGTCGAACGGCTTCACGAACAGCCGGCCAGCCTTGATCTCGAACGCCGATCTCAGGTCCACGAAACCGGGATCCTGCAGCTGCGGCACCTGCAGCAGGTCAGAAAGGTGATCGAGCGGCGGGAAGTCCCGCAGGACCAGCCCACTCGTGGCGAGCGTCCCGATGCCGGACAGCACGTTGAAGAGCGGCAGCATGTCGGTGCCCAGCGCGCCGTTCAGCTCGAGCTGCGCGGATACCCGCCCCTGCGCGTACTGCGCGACGGGCGCGAAAGCCTGCACGGTACGCAGGCCGCCGAATGCGGCCGGGATGTCCAGGTCGGTGAATCCCAGGTCCACGTCGAAGGTGGGGCGCGCGGGGTCGACGGTCTCGTACCAGCCGCTCGCCACCAGCGCGCCGCCCAGCAGGTCGAGCCGGAGATCCGCGAGCGTGGCCCGCCGGTCCAGCACGCGCACCGTGCCGCGCGCATTCAGTAGCGTCAGCTGCCCGAAGCGGACCGTGTCCGCCGCGGCCTGGAGCGCGAGATCGACCCGCGCGGGCACCGCGATCGACTTCAGCTCATCGTTGGAGCGCCACTCGTTCAGGTCGAAGCGCACGCTCCGCACGCTGGCCTGCCCGCGCAGGGCCTCGTGCCGCAGCGCGAACCCCAGCAGGTTGTCGAGCGCGCCCGTCGCCTGGAAGTCGCTCGTGCCCAGCCGGCCACGCAGCTCGGGCAGCTCGACCGTGCGCGGCGTGAACCGCAGCAGCGCACGCTCGATCTGCACGGGCTGGCGCAGGTCCGCCCCGCTCAGCGCGAAACCGCTCAACGCCACCGTGCCGGCGGCCGCGATCCGGTCGTAGCGCCGCGCGTCCACATCCGAGAGCCGCGCGCGCATGGACGCATCCGCGACCACCACGCCGCTCAGCTGCTGCACCCGCTCGAGCGCGATGGTGCGCCGCAGGTTGGCGAGGTCCACGCGGCCCTGCAGCCGGAAGTCCACCTCCGGATCGGACACGGGCGTGCGCATGCCGAAGCTGCCATCGACGCGATCGTTGCCCAGCACCAGGTGGAAAGGCTCGAGCCGCGCGACCGTGCTGTCCGCGTGCCCGCCCGGATTGGTGATGGCCAGGTCGAAGCCGATGTCGCGCGCGGGCAGCGGCAGGTCCGGGTAGCGGAAGCTGCCGTTCGCCACCCTGGCCCGCAGCGCGAGCGCGGGGAACGAGTCCCGGCCCCACGTCCCCCGCACCCAGCCGTTCACCGTCACGGTGCCGGACGCTTGCAGCGTGGCGAAGCTGCGCGCGTACAGGGCGGGCACGAGCGAGAGCAGGGCCCGGAAATCGGCGGCCGGGGCGTCGAACGACAGGTCGAGCCGCAGGCTGCTGTCCGGCGCGGCCACGCTGCCCTGCGTGACCAGGCTCAGCGCGTTCAGCCGGAGCTGGTTGTTGCGGATCGTGAAGAGCCTGTGCTCCAGGTCCGCGTCCACGTCTGCGGCCAGCTCGAGACGCACGTCGTGCAGGTACGGCACACCTGCGAACTGCACAGAGGCGCTGTCCGCCACGGAGTGCGTGCGGATGGTGAAGCGCTGCTTCCGGAAATCGCCGCGCAACGAGTTCTGCAGACCGCTGAGCGACGCCACCAGGCCTGCACGCCGGTTCTCGAAGGCGATCCGCCCGTCCGTGATGGCGCGCTGCTCCAGGCTGAGCTCGAGACCGGCACCCGAGGTCTTCGTCCCGGCCGCGGTCGGCCGAACGATGTCCCAGTTGGATGTGCCGTCCGGCAACACCCGCAGCCGCACGTCGGGCTGTTGCAGCGCCACCGAGCGCACCACCACGGTGCCCTTCCCGAGCGCGCTCCGGAGCACGCTCCCCGCGTCCAGCACCAGCCGGAAGTCTGCCAGCGAGAGCAGCGTGTCCGCCGCGAACGGGCCGGTGCCGACCACGGTCAGCTCGTGCAGGCGCAGCGTGACGCTCGGGAAATCGCGCAGGACGGCGAGGTCCGCGCGTCGCCAGTCCACCTGGGCGTCCACGCGCGCGGCCAGCTCGGCCTTGATGCGCCGTTCGATGGGACCGCGGAAGAAGAACGGCAGCGCGAACAGGGCCGCGACCACAATGACGACGGCGCCTGCGAGCCAGCGCCGAATCCTGCGGGGAGCGTGCATGGGAAACCTCCGTGACGGCCGGTACGTCAGCCGGTCTTGAACACGAACAGCCCCGCGCCCGGCGGCAGCGACGGGTCGCAGAGGATGCGCTTGCCGAGCGTGTTGGGCGGCACCACGGTCGCCTCGCGGCTCCAGCTCTGCCCGCCATCGCCCGAGAGCCAGCTCACGATCCCCTGCGCGCAGACGTAGATGCGGAGCCGCCCGGCGGGCGCGAGCCCCAGCTCGGGCACGCCGCCATTCTCGAAGCTGCCGGTGCGGGTGAAGCTCAGCCCGTCCGCCGAGCGGGCCAGGATGCTGCGCTGGCCGAGCGAGCTGGCCATGCGCCAGCTGCCGTCACCCAGCCGCACCACGCTCGGGTCGGTGAGCAGCTCCGTGCTCTGCATGGGCAGTGCCACCCGCCCGGCCGCGAAGTGCACGCCGTCCCGCGAATCCGCGGCGCAGATGGCGCGCTCGGCGCCGCTGCCGGGCGGACCGAAGCCGTTGAGGTAGTAGAGGCGCACGGAGCCATCGGGCAGCAGGAAGGCATCGGGATCGACGATGCCCCCGGGCTCGATGACGTCGCCTACGACGATGGGTTGCGGCACGCGCGCCGTGTCCGCGGTCAGCTCCGCTACCCAGACCGCGCCGCGGGCGCCGTTCACGTAATAGACCAGCACGCGGCCATCGGCGAGGCGCACGGCATCCGGGACGGAGGCGTGCTCCAGCACCTGCTTCGGGTCGTGGATCGTGATGCCGTCGGCAGTGCGCGCGACCACGACCTGGTGGTAGTACGGCCCGCTCGGGTCGTTGACCGGCGTGCCGGGCACCGGTGCGCCGGTGGCGCAGGCGGCGGGCTCGGGCATGACCTCGGCCGGGTTGCCGTGGCCGCAGGCCAGGAGCCCGCCCGCCAGCAGCGCGCCGAGCCGGTGCCGGTTCATGCCGATCCCAGGTAGGCGAAGCGCACCAGGAACAGGGCCGCCAGGATCCACACCAGCCAGCCCACTTCGCGCGCCCGTCCGGCCAGCAGCTTGATGCCGGCGTACGTGAGGAAGCCGAGCGCGATGCCATTCGCGATCGAGAACGTGAGCGGCATCGCGATCGCCGTCACGAACGCCGGCAGCGCTTCGGTGGTGTCCTGCCACTTCACCAGTGTGATCGCCTGCGTCATGAGCACGCCCACCAGGATGAGCGCGGGCGCGGTCGCGATCGAGGGCACCGCCGCCGCCAGCGGCGCAAAGAAGGACGCGAGCAGGAAGAGTACGGCCACGGTGACCGCGGTCAGCCCGGTGCGCCCGCCCGCGCCGATCCCGGCCGCGCTCTCGATGTAGGTGGTCACGGTGGAGGTGCCGAAGAGGGCGCCGATCATGGTGCCGCCGGCGTCGGCCGCGAGTGCGCGGTTGACGCGCGGCAGCGAGCCGTCGGGCGCCAGGAACCCGCCCTGCTGCGCCAGGCCGATCAGGCTCCCGACCGTGTCGAACATGTCCACGAACAGGAACACGAACACGATGTCCAGCAGGCCGAGCCCGAGCGCGCCCCGCACGTCGAGCCGGAACAGCGTGCCGCCGGGATCGGGCAGCGCGAAGCCGTCCTTCGGCAGCGGATCGAGCCCGAGCAGCATCGCCGCGGCCGTGACCGCCGCGATCCCGACCAGGATCGCGCTCCGCCGCCCGCGCGCCATGAGCGCGCCCGAGAGCAGCAGCCCGCCCAGCACCAGCAGCGGCCCCGTCGTGCCGATCTCGCCCAGGCGCACGAACGTGGCCTGATCGGCCACCACCAGCCCGCCGTTCCGCAGCCCGATGAACGCGATGAAGAGCCCGATGCCCGCGGCGGTCGCGTGCTTCACCGGCGCGGGGATCGCATCCACGATCAGCGCCCGGATCCGGCCGGCGGTGAGCAGCATGAAGATCACGCCCGACAGGAACACCGCGCCCAGCGCGGTCTGCCACGGCACGTGCAGCGCGCCCACCACCGAGTAGGCGAAGTAGGCGTTGAGGCCCATGCCCGGGGCGAGCGCGAACGGGTAGTTCGCCACCAGCCCCATGATCAGCGTGGCCGCGGCCGCGCCCACGCAGGTGGCGAAGCGCGCGCCCTCGAAGGGGACGCCCGCGTCGGCAAGCACCGACGGGTTCACCACCACGATGTAGGCCATGGTGAGGCACGTGGCGAGGCCGGCCATGGTCTCCCGGCTGGCCGTCGTGCCGTGCGCTTCCAGCTGGAAGAACCCTCGCCCGCCCGGCTCCCGCATCGTCTCCACTGCCACCTGCCGCACCTCCGTCCTGCGAGCTTCGCCGCCCGGGGCCCCGGTCCCGCCGAGCGCAGGTATTCTCGACCGCTCCTGTCCCGCAGTCCAGACGCATGCCCGGCTTCGGATCCGGCGTCAGGTCTCCTGCCTGCATACCGGACAGGGGGCCCCGGGGCTCGGGAGGAGTGCCCCGCAGCGGGCGCACCAGGCGAGGCCCATGGCCGCGAGCGTCTCGCGGGCCTGCGGATGGCCGAGCCAGGCCGCCCTCGCGAGGTGCCGATCCGCCTCCGCAGATCGGCCGAGACGCCCGAGGACCATGCCGAGCGTGTGGGACGCGTCCGCATTCGTAGCGTCGATTTCGACGCTCCGCTCCAGGTGGGGAAGAGCCGCCTCGGGCCTGCCGAGCTCGGCCAAGGACGCCCCGAGCAGGAACCGAGCGGCCGCCGAACCGGGCGCGCGGCTCACCGCCTGCTCGAGTGCCAGCCGCGCCTCGTCCCAGCGGCCCGCCTGGAAGCTGGCTTTGCCTACGTTGAAGAAGAGCTCGGCCGACCCGGCCTCCTGCTCCGGGACCGCGCCGGCGACGGCGGATTTGAGGTCCGGGCCGGTGCTCGCGGCGGCGGATCCCAGACCGTTGGCGCGCTCGAACGCTTCACCATACTCGGCGTTCCCGAAGTGGATCCAGCCGAACAGGCTGTCTCCGACGGCGAGCAGTCCCTTCGACGGCTCCAGCGTGATGGGGCGGCCGATGGGGGCGCACGTCTCACTGCGCTTCGTGTTCCCCGTCACGCGGAGCGCGTACGCCACCGCAACGAGCACCACGCTGATCAGCGCGGCGACCGAAAAGACCGCGAGCGACGGGAAGCCGGATCCGCCGTGGGCGCGTCGGGTGAGGAGCCAGACGACCGCGATCACCAGGATCGCCAGTACCACGACCGATAAACCGATGCCCCCGCATACCATGGATGCTTGCGCGAGGGACTCGTGCTCCCGGCAGCGTCGGCAGTAGGGAAGGCGGACGTCCACGAAGACCTCCTTGTCCACCGTGCCGAGCTCGATGCCCCGCACGCCCGTGGCCAGCCTCCGCACGAACAGAGCCGCCACCTCCTTCCCGAAGGCGGCGATGAAGGGCCTGAGGTCGAGGATGAACGCTTCTTTGCGCGTCCCTTCTGCCGGGCCGTTGCAGCAGACGCATTGGTCCGGCCAGACGTGCTCGCGGAGCGCACAGAAACCGGTGACAGTCCTGCCGAAACCGAACCTGGGCCCGGTGTCGACCGGGGACGCTGCAGGCGTGCTCATGGCTCACCCCGCTGGAGGTAGTGGTCATACACCGGGCGCACCGGGCGGCTGCACCAGCGCCTGGACACCGGCGGCTCGCCGGGCCGCCCGTTCGGGTTTCACGCCACGTCGATCAAGGCGTGCGTGACCGAGCCGTCGTCGTGACAGTCGACGACGGCGATCGCCGGGCCGAATTCCTGGAATGCCGGTGTCGTTTCATTCCACCAGTTACCGCAGACCGCTCCGCTACAGGCGTAGGTGACGCCCAGGTAATCGATCCGCTCCTGCATGTGCAGGTGCCCGCTCAGGCAGAGCTTCACGTTGGGGTGCGCGGCCAGCCGATCCTTGATGCGCATGACGTCGTTGTGGACCAGCACGCGCTGGATGATGGCCTTCTGCAGGTCCGTGGGTTCTGCACCGAACCAGAGGTAGGCGGCCGCGGACAGGATCGGGATGTGCGACACGATGATGACCGGTATGTCCGCGGGCGTGGCGTGCAGCTCATGAGCGAGCCACTCGTGCTGCGGCTCGTCGAGCCTGCCGATGTAGCCGGCCGGGTGGGGCTGCGTGCTGTCCAGCACGATCAGCTTCCAGCCGGCGTGGAGCGCTGCGTGATACGGCCGCTCCAGCTCGAGCTCCGCGAGCGCCCAGGCCTTGCCGTAGTCCGCGCGGGCGGCGATGCCGGGGTCGCCGGCCAGCTGCCAGCCCCAGATGTCGTGGTTGCCGATGCAGTGCACGAAGGGGAGCGACGTCTCCGCGCGCGTGACGTCGTGCCACAGTCGCCACTGGCCCGCCGTGTCCTCCCGGTCCCGCGCCAGCGCGGCGTAGATCGCGTCGCCGCCGTTCAGGATGAACGCCGGTTGGGGGGCGAGCGACTCGACCACGCGCAGGGCGCGGGCCAGGCCCGCCGGTGAGCGGGGCTTCTTCGCGTCGATGTGCACGTCCGTGAGGTGCGCGAAGCGCAGCGCTATCCGCGCTCCCGAGCCCTGCGCCAGCCCCAGCGCTCCCGTGGCGACGCCCTGGAGGAATTCCCTGCGTTCCATCCGGCCCCACCTCGTTCCACCCATCGGGGTGCTGCGTGCCAACCATATGCCGATGAGTTCAGCTGCGGCAAGGCGCCCGGCAGGATCGTGCTACCAGGGCACGGCCTGCACCTCGCGCCCCGGGATGACTTCCACTCCCGACTGGAGCGCCCGCCGCTCGCCGCCGGGTCGCCGTGGCCGCAGGCCACGTGCCCACCCGCCAGCAGGCGAGTGGCATCGCGATCGCGGTCACGAACGCGGGCAGCGCCTAGGTGGTGTCCTGCCACTTCACCAGCGTGATCGCCTGCGTCATCAGCACGCCCACCACCGCGCAGGCGAAGTAGGCGTTCAGCCCCATGCCCCAGCTCGCGCCCGGGCGCGGTACCGTGCTCCTCGAGGCGGAAGATGGCCCTCACGGCACGTGCCGGAACGCCGATCCCACGAAGCGCACGAAAATGAAGCCCACCTGGCAGATGTTGGCGATGAGGGCGGTGACGTAGAGGGCCGGGGCGCTCCCGCCGGCGATCCCGAACACCACGGCCAGCAGGATCGCCTGCTCGAAGATCTCCAGGACGGAGACCAGGGCCACCGCGAGGCGGTCCGGAGGAAACGTCCCCCGCACGGGCTGATAGGCTCCCAGGAAGCCCGTGATGATCCCGTTGTCGAAGAGCAGGAAGAGCAGGGCCGCCAGGCGCCAGGTGAGGGCGGGTTCCAGGCCGTAGCCAGCCAGCCCCACGGGGATGAGGGCGGCGGCCACGCCCGCCACGCTGCTCGAGATCACCAGGCGGAGGCGCAGCAGATCATGAGCGGCGTCGGCCGGCTGGTCCGCGCCTCTGCGGATCACGCTCACCAGCGCCGCGAACCCGGCAAAGGCCGCGGCGATCTCGGCCAAGGAGAGGAGCGTGTCGGTGTTCTCCATCATGGTTCCTCGGTCGGTATGATCTGCGTTGAAGCCGGGCCGATGGCCCTCATGGCAGGCCATGCTACACCGCGCCCGCCCCCGGGTCCAGTCACGGTCCGCGTGTCGCGCCTCCGGCAGGCGCGGGCGGGGAATCGATCACCCACACCCCGCGGGCGCCGGCTGCGGTCGGTCACCCACGGCCGGGCGCGAACCACTGCCTGACGACGTCCGGGCTCCCGTACCACCGGGCGCCGCCCAGCGGCGCGTGGGCCACGCCGTCCAGCTCCAGGTTGCGGGCGCCCTCCAGCGGCGCCGATGCCAGCGGCACCAGCCCGTCGCCCCACTGGGCGCCGTCGCCGCACAGGTGCCGGTAGAGGAAGTGGGCGGTGCGCTCGCGGGCGGACCCGCGCGCGTCGCCGCGGATGCAGCGTCCACCGACCGCCACATAGGCAACGGTGGGGGCGAAGAACGCGCCGGGATACGTACGGTCCACTCGGCGGCGGACCGGCGCGCCCCGCACGGTGAGGTGCGGGCTGCCGAGGGTGATCAGCCGCTCCACCTTCTCGAGCCCGCGGTAGGCGCGGCCGCGGAAGGACTCCGGGCTCAGGTACAGCCGGCCGACCACGCCGCCCGCGCTGTGCCCCACCAGCGTGACCCTGCCGCCGCCGGCCAGGGCCACGGCCCGGTCCACGGTCCGCTCCAGCTCGCGCAGGATCCGCGCCCAGCCGCGCTCGCTCACGGCGGCCCGCCAGTCGGCCGTGCCCCCATCGGCCACCCGCACCGGCGCGCCCGCGAGTTCCGCCAGCGCCCGCTGCATGCCGCGGTACACGGCGGGCGTGGAGAGGAACCCGCCCAGCACCACCACCGGGGCGGCCGGCGGCGTCACTTCACCACGCCGATCCTGCGGGCCAGCTTCAGGATCCCGCGGCCCATGCCCGAGAGCTGCATCACGGGTGGCGACGGCAGCTGCTCGCGATCAGGGAAGCCAGAGCGCACGCAGTCTGAAGTCCGGTGCGCATGGACACGCTCTCACAGAAGCGGGTTGCACAACCCAGTGTGGCCCCTGACACGTCGTGTCGACGGCGTGTTCGGGAAGGGCAACGAGCTCCGCGAATCGGCCAGACCGGCCTTCATGTGCCGGACTCACCAGGACCAGACCGTCTGCATCGTCAACGGGCCGCGACGATCAGATCTGCGCGAAATCATCTTTCGTTCCAATCACCATGGCCGGGATCGAGTCGCCGGTCTCCCAGTGCAGGTCGCTGGCCCGGGTTCAAGCCGCGGACCGTCGCGACGGGTTTCCGGGTGCTGGACCCGCGAGCCAACGGCGCGGGTAAAACACTCGGTACACGGCGGCAATACCTCCTTCCGGAGGTAGTCATGAAGATAGCACTCGGCATTCTGGCTTCGCTTTTCGCCGTGGGCTGCATCAGCACCAAAGTGCAGCGCCTCGACCTGGTCCCGCGACCAGTCCGCTCGCCGGCGGCGGTGGCGGTGCTTTACGATCGGCCGACCCAGCCCTATACCATCATCGCTGTCGTCAGGTCGGGTAGTCCGGCAGTGTTCGACAGTTACGACGATCTGCGCCGTGAGCTGGTGACCCGGGCCGCAGTGCTGGGCGGGGATGCGGTGATCATCGGACGCAAGTCCACGAAGACGACGCTTATCCCCAACACCGTCGGGTTCGTGCTGTCGGAGAGCAGGAGTCTCGCGGCTGAAGTGATTGTGTACGACTGACCGGCTGCGCCGGGAAGAGTACCCTGGACGTCCGGGCCTTCCTCCCCCGCCGCGCTCTCTGAGTGCTGGCAACCTGCGCCGGCCTGTAATCTCGTTCCCCTGGGCGTCTCTGCGATCCTGGTGTCACGAGAGGTTGCGGACGCTGGCAAGGCATTGTGCCTCCAAGGAGGGGCTCCATGTCAGCTCCGGGTCAGCGCCGGATGGCGCGAGCTCCGAGACGGCGGGTTCCGCGTTGGGTCCTGTTGTTGGTGGCTGCCGTCTTCACGGTGGGGTTGACCTTTGCGACGCTCGAGCTCCCCTACCTGCTGGACGGTTTCCTCCAGAATGCCATCACGACGCCGGGCGGCGATTCACATGCCGATGAGGTCGCCCGGCTGAAGACAGAGCTGTTCATGGCCCACTATCATGTGCGGGCCATCGGCTACGGCGCCTTCTTCCTGCTGCTTGCCCTCATCGAGGCCGGCTTCGCCACGCGGCGGACCGGGTTCGCGACGCTGGGTGCGGCCGGGGTCATGCTGGCGGTCTTCGCCCAGTTCGCCGCGGTCATGTTCTTCCTTGCCGGACTGGGTGTGCTGAATGCCATCTGGCTGCCCGTCCTGGACATCTCCTGGGAGTTGCAGCACTGGGGGCGGGTAATCAACGTCCCGAACGACGTCCTGCGCTGGCTCCTCGGGCTCCTGGGCGTACACTCGCCCTGGCCCACCATCGGGTTCTTCATCGGCGCCGGCATCCAGGTGTTCTTGCTCGGGACGTATGCGTGGTTGTCGGCCCGCGCGAGCGGGCGCGCATCGATCAGACTCTGGAGCGCGCCGGACCGGTGGCCGC
>VEPF01000393.1:10698-13710 GCA_012027055.1 Gemmatimonadota bacterium
ATGGCTGGGCTTACCGGCTGAGCCGGCATCCGCAATACCTGGGCTGGATTCTCTGGACGTACGGCGCCTACCTGCTCATCGGCGTGGCCCGCTACCCGAGGCGCTCATGGGGAATAGGCGCCAGCCTGCCCTGGCTCATCTCCACGCTGGTGATCATCGCCGTGGCGCTGGTGGAAGAACTGAACATGCGGAAACGCTACGGGGACGCCTATGAGGCGTATCGTCGAGGAGCACCGTTCCTCGTCCCCCTTCCGAAGTGGCTGAAGCGCGGACTGGCGTTTCCGTTCCGTGCAGTGTTCGGCAAAACAAGGCCCGACCGGGTCTGGGAGGTGGTGACGGTGGTGGGGCTGTACGGCGTGCTGCTGATCAGCCTTTCGGCTTACATCCACGGAGGGGGGATCGGTGCAACGCTCATGCGGCTGTCGCCGCCGCACAGGCAGGCGCAGCGGATCGACGCCATGGTGGCGGAGGCAGTGGTAGCCACCGACGTGCATGCGCGGCGGTTCCAAATGCTTCAGGAGGTGGGACGCTACGGCGAAGTAGCGGTGGCTCCGCTCGTTGCGCTGGCGGAGGGGCCGAACGCCACGGTGCGAGCCTTTGCCGTGCAGGTCCTGGGCGGCGTCGGATCCGAGCGGGTGATACCCACGCTGGTGGCTGCGATGTCGGATTCTGACAGCAACGTCCGCTATCACGCCGTGCATGCCCTCGGGGAGATCCGGTCCCTCGCGGCCCGGGATCCCCTGACGGCTCGTCTTGAGGATCCCGAGGACCACGTCCGCTTCGCGGCATTTCTCGCGCTGGCCGCGCTGGGTGCAGAGGAAGCCCTGGCAACGGCGCCCGGGTTCGTGGGCACCACCGCACCGTGGACGCGGGCAAGCGCTGTCGCGGCCCTGGGCACCCTGGGCTCGGAGGCGGGTCTGCCGCTCGTGCTGGAAAGCATTGCCGACAAGGACGCCTCGGTCCGCCGCGATGCCGTGGTAGCGCTGCTCCGGATCGGCTCCCCGGTGGCGCGGCCTGCCCTTCGACGCGCGCTCTCCGACGCCGACTACGAGGTCCGGGTTTACGCTGCGGAGGCGCTGGCCCGACTGCCAGCCCTCATCGAGGTGCCGGATGACGCCACAGTCGTGCGGAACGGGGCGCTGATACTGGGTAACGGCGCACCACCGATCTCCGACGGGGTGGTCGTGGTTCGGGGCGACCGGATTCTCGCGGCGGGCCCCGCCTCCGACTTCGAGATCCCCGACGGCATCCGGGAGATCGACGCCGGGGGCGGGACGATCCTGCCCGGGATCATCAACGCCCACATCCATCACGGCGCGCCGGCCGAACTGCGACACCGGTTCCTGAACGAGGGCGTCACCACCGTGTGTGACCTTGGCTCGGAGCTCGGGGAGATGGATGCGTTCCGCGCGGAGGAGTGTGCCAGCGGGCTCGCGGCCCGTGGGCTCCGGGCGGGTCCCATTGTAACCACGCCCGGTGGGTACCCCGACGGCCTTTACCGGACGCACATCAACTACGAGGTAGGAGGCCCCGAGGAGGCCGCCTCCGCCGTCGACCACCTCGCCGCCCGGGGAGCTGACATCATCAAGATCGCGGTCGATCCCACGTGGAACACCGACCATCCGCTGCCTACCCTCGACCTGGAGACCGTACGGGCCGTCGTGGAAGCGGCGCACGCCCACCGGCTCCCGGTTCGGGCCCACATCATCCGCCCTGAGCACATGGACCTGGTGATCGAAGCGGGCGTGGACGTCGTGGAGCACCTGGGGATGCCGGCGTGGCCGTCGCGGGAAGAAGAGAACCGTCTCATCGAGAGCGGGAATCCCGTCGGCGGCTTCTTCGACCGCTGGGCTCCCGACTATCTGCCTCGGCTGGAGCGGATGGCGGCCCAACGAGTCGCCCTGGTTCCCACGCTCAGCGCGGTCATCGGTGGGTTCTACACCGCGGAAGACCCGACCCCTCGGGAGCGCTGGGTGGTCCGTGTCCTCATGGAGATCGTGCGTCGGTTTCACGAGACCGGCGGGATGGTGTCCGTCGGCAACGACTTCAATGACCGGTCCGTGCGCGAGTTACTGCCGCTGCTTGAGCTCGAAATGCTCCTGCAAGCGGGGCTCTCGCCCATGGACGTGATCGTCGCCGCCACCCGCAACAGCGCTCGGGTCTGCGGCCGTCGCTGGGACCTGGGCACGTTGGAGCCGGGGAAGCTGGCGGACCTGCTTGTCGTGGATGGCAATCCTGCCGACGATCTGCTGGGGGCCGTGCGGCGCGTGCAACTGGTAATGCGGGGAGGTGCGATCTACGCCCGTTCACTATGAACGGAGAACCGATATCTCGTGATCGTTCACCGGGCGACGTCCTCTTGGCCTCGGCATCGCGGCGACGGCACTTGTGCCCAGCGTGCGCGTGGCTCATCTGGCGCTTCGGGCCGGCCGGGGACACCGGGTTGAGGCGGCCCGGCCGAGCGGCTGCACGAAGTGCTGACGAAACCCCAATTCAGGAGCACAGATCGTGAAGAAGACCGATAGGATCCTGTTGTTGGCCGCCGGGCTCATCTCGTGCCTCAATGCGGGAATTCTGACCTGGAGAGCAATTGCCGCGAATCTCGCCCTGCACCTGGCCATTCCGGCGGTCCTCGCCGCAACAGGAGGAATCATCTGGTTGTGGCTCTCGCTCAGCTTGCGAGATTCGGACCGGTAGATGAAAAACATCAACCACGAAATACGGGAAACGCGGGAAAATGCCCGGGGGATAGGAATCCATACGCCTTCGCGCTGGCCCCCGGCTCCCCGCTCACCACCGAGTGGCGAGAAGACATCCTGGGGGGCGTGCTTCATCCGCGAGCCGCCGGACGTCCGCTCGAAGCTGAAGACCATGCGCATCGTCGGCAGCGCATCGTTCGGGCGGCCGTCCTCGTGCGCGAAGCCGTCCTCCACCTCGAACCTGCGGCCGGGGTCCACCGCGAGGAAGCGCCACCAGCCCCGGGACCGGCTGCCGTCCGGTCCCGTCATGTAA
>VEPF01000074.1 GCA_012027055.1 Gemmatimonadota bacterium
CGACGGGACGGCACGACCGGAGCGGGCCGGCGCGCCGGCCGGGCCGCCTGGATCGGGATCGGGCCCTGGCCGCGCGCGCCCACGTTGGTATCGCCGAACTCGCCGGGCGCCCGATCACCACGCTCTCGGGCGGGCAGCGGCAGCGCATGCTCATCGCCCGCGCGCTCGTGGGCGAGCCCAACCTGCTCGTCCTCGATGAGCCCACCACCGGCATGGACCTCTTCGCCACCGCCCAGATCCTCGGCCTGGTGCGCGCGCTCCATGAACAGGATGGTTTGACCGTGCTAATGGTCAGCCACGCGCTCAATGAGGTCGCAAACTACGTCGAGCGCATCGCGCTGGTCGTGCCGCAGGGTTTCCGCATCGGCACCGTGGACGAAATCCTCACCGAGCCGGCCCTCACCGGGATGTACGGCGTGCCGGTCGATGTGGACTCGCTCAACGGCCACCGCGTGGTGGTCGTGCGGCGCGCCAATGCGGGCGTGACGTCGTCCGCGGCACGGAAAGGGGCGGAGCGTGTTTGATGCGGTGCTGCTCTTCCGGGAAGCGCTCTGCGGCACGCTCGTGATCGCGCTCACCTGCGGCGTGCTCGGGGTCTACGTGGTGCTGCGGCGCATCGTCTTCGTGGGCGCGGCGCTCGCCGAGCTGTCATCCATGGGCGTGGCCCTCGGCCTGTGGCTGACCGGCCTGGGCTGGGCGGCCGGCATTGCCACGCACCCGCTGCTCCTTTCCGTGCTCGTGACTATGGCAGGGGTGCTCTTCTTCGCGTTCGGCGGGACCCGCGCCCGGATCCCGCCCGACGCGGTGATCGGCGTGGTCTACGCGGCCGCCGGGGCCATCGGCATCCTGCTCATCGCCAAGGCGGTGGCCGGAGAGGCGCATGACGTCTTCCTGTCCGGGAATATCCTGGGGATCACGCGTGCGGATACGCTGACGCTGCTTGCGGTCTGCCTGCCCGTGCTGCTGCTGCACGCCATCTTCTACAAGGAATTCCTGTTCGTTTCCTTCGACCC
Source organism: Gemmatimonadota bacterium (assembly GCA_012027055.1). Lineage (GTDB taxonomy): Bacteria > Gemmatimonadota > Gemmatimonadetes > Longimicrobiales > RSA9 > VEPF01. The sequence goes on from VEPF01000074.1 coordinate 1,014, forward strand.
GGAGACCGCGCTCACGCTCGGATATCGCGTGCGCGCCTGGAACCTGCTCCTCTACTTCACCATCGGGATCGTCATCGCCTTCGCCATGCAGCTCGCGGGCGTGCTGCTCGTCTTCAACTTCCTGGTGCTCCCCGCCGTGACCGGCTTGCTGCTGTCGCACGACATGCGCGGCGCCTTCGGCTGGGCCATTGCCAGCGCCCTGACCGCCAGCACCATCGGCTTCACGCTCTCCATCCCCTTCGATCTTCCTTCCTCCCCGGCCATCATCGCGGCCTCCGCCACCCTCCTGCTCATCGCCTGGACCGCCCAGGCGCTGCGCCGCGCTGCCGCACCCTGAGCCCCGCCCCAACGCTCAGCGCACGTGGCGGTACATCAGGTCGATCAGTTCGTCGTACATCTCCTCCGCCTGCTCGTCGCCCGCCCGGATCGCGCTCGCGGCACAGTGCTTCAGATGGTTGCGCATCAGCTCCCGCCCGACGCTCCGCAACGCCTCCTGCACGGACGCGATCTGGGTCATGATCTCCGCGCAGTAACGCTCCTCCGCCACCATGCGCTGCAGGCCCCGCACCTGCCCCTCGATGCGGCGCAGGCGCTTCACGTTCCGCTCCTTGATCCCCGGATCGACGCCCACCGCGTGACGCACGGCTTCGGCCTCGTCGGTCCCGCAGCCGCAGCTCGACACCTGCGGCAATTCCTTCATTGCCATGATGTTCCCTCCACCGTTCGGGCACCCGAAGGTAGTGCGATCCAGTCAGCGCGGATAGGCCGGGGGGCTATGCGATGGGCGGGCCCGGGACGGCCACCGGTACCCTAGTCACGGTAGGGATCGAACTCGTCCTCGCCGGCCATCACCACGACCAGCGGCCGCAGCGTATGCAGCACTTCGATCGTGCCCTGCTGCGCCGCCAGCACATCCGGCAGCCGCCTGTAGACGTGCGGGCTTTCATCGGGACCACCTCCACGGCGTACCACCCCTTTGCGCCGCAGCCACGCCGTCATCATCTCCCGGGTGATGGCGCCCGGCTTCAGTACTTCGCCGGTACGGCGGCGACGCTTGCCGGCCGCCGCCGTGCGGCTCATCACCCGTCCCGCTCCGTGCACGGTCGAATAGAGCGCCTCCTGCTGCAGCTGCTCGACCGCGGGATCCAGCCCCGGCAGCGTCCCCCGGACGATCACCGCGTCATCGCCCATGGAGCCGCCTACGAAACCCTGCTGGCCCGGGAACGCGGGCGTGGCACCCTTCCGCACCACGATCAGGTCCTCGCCGCCGTGGCGTTCCTGCCAGGCGTAGTTGTGATGGTTGTGGACCAGCTCCAGCTCCTTCCCGCCCAGCAGGGCCACCACCCGCCTGGCTACCCACTCCCGGCCGGCATAGGCATAGCGGCCGGCCAGCAGCATCAACTGCCAGTAGTCCTGGCCCAGCGGCTGCGCCAGGGAGAGCAGTACCTCCCGCTCCGGAACCCGCCGGCCCCACGGTGCGCCCTGGCCGAGCGCCAGGAATCCCGAGGCCACGGCGTGGCCGAAGCCGCGGGAACCGAAGTGCACTCCCACCCAGATCGATTCCCGTTCGTCCACGAACACGTCGACGTAGTGGTTCCCCGACCCCACCGTTCCGAGCTGAGCGCGCGCCTTCTGCCGCAACCCCTCCCGGGCATGTCCGGGAACCGCCTCCCATGCCGGATCCTCAAAGAGCGGATGGTTCACGGGCGCTTCACCGCTCTCGTTCCGCCGCCCGATCCCGAAGCTCAGCGATTCCTGGATCTCGTCCGCCAGCTCCTCCAGGCGCCGGTCGGCCCCGCCCGCGTCGGCCAGCCCGGAAAGCCGCAGATCGGTCCGGATCGCGGCATTGCCACATGCGATGTCGAAACCCACGCCCACCACGCTCACCCGGCCGCGGTAGGCCGCCACGCCGCCGATCGGCATCACGTAGCCGACGTGCCCATCGGCCATCAGCGCGGCGCGCTCCGCCCCCCGCGCCACCTCCCGGATCTGCGCCAGCGTCGCCTGGTCGTGCTCCCCGAATATCTTCATCTCCTCCGCGCCTGCCACATCGCTCTCCTCAATGATGCTCGCTCAACCACGTTTTCGCGCGGGTCGCGCGCGCCGCCCGGGCTTGCCCGCTCTGCCACTGGCGGCATCGCCACCGGCAGTTCGGCAACCGCCATTTCATCCCCGTGTGGGTGCGTCAACGCGCGCACTGCCACCGGTAACCCGCGCCGTCGATTACGAGTAGTCTCTTTCTGAACACTGTTCAGATGAGACTGACGATGAAGCCATGGATTGTCGGTATCGCGCTCGGCGCGATCCTGGTCGGCAGCGGATCGGCCGCGGCGCAGCTGGCGCCGCGGGATACGCTGCGGCTGACCATCACGGAATCGGTGCGGCGGGCCATGCAGCAGAGCGAGGAGGTGCGAGTCGCGCGGGCGCAGGTGGAGAATGCGTCGGCGCAGGCTCGGTCGGCGCGCTCGGCGCTGCTGCCCCAGGTCTCGACCTCCCTGGTCTACACCAAGACGCTGCGCTCCGTGTTTTCGAGCGTGGGCAGCTTCTCGCTACCGGACAGCATGAAGTTCGAGCCGGATTCGCTGGCGTCGGTAGCGGACCGGCTGCGGTACCTCGAGGACAAGACTCCCGACGCCGCCTTCGGTGCGCTGGGCTCGATGTTCAGCAACCTGCCCTTCGGCCGCGAGAACGCCTGGACCATGGCGGCGGCGGTGACGCAGCCGTTGTTCGCGGGCGGGCGCATTCTCTACTCGGTGTCGCTGGCCAACAACGCCGCGGATGCGGCCGAATCGCAGTTGCAGGAGACGACGGCGGACATCGCGTTGCAGGTGCGGCTGGCGTATCTGGGCGCCCGGCTGGCGGGTGAGTCGGTGTCCATCGTGGGCACGAGCGTGCAGCTGGCGCGCTCGCACCTCGACCGGGTCAAGCTGCAGCTCGAGACGGGCCGCGCCTCCGAGCTGGACGTGCTGCGCGCCGAGGTGGAGCTGGAGAACCTGATCCCGCAGGAGATCCAGGCGGAGCAGGGCCATGCGCTGGCGCTGCTCAACCTGAAGCGACTGATCAACGTGCCCAACACGACCGCGCTGACTCTGGTCACTTCCCTGGACCCCACGGACCCGGACCTGCCGCCCATCGAAGCGTTGTCCCTGCCGGCAGCGGCGGCGGCGCAGCCGCGGCTCGCGTTACGCGCGGCCGTGCGTGCGGCGGACGACATGGTGGATCTGCGGCGGGCGCAGGTGAAGGTCGCGCGGGCCGCGTACCTGCCCACGCTCGGGCTGAGCGGCACGTTCGCGCGGCAGGCCTACCCCCGCGGCATCTGGCCGGAGGGCAACTGGCGCGATGACTGGAACGTGTCGCTGGCGCTTTCCTGGACCTTCTTCCAGGGGCTGCGCCGCGGTGCCGACCTGGATGCATCGCAGGCCCAGCTGGTCGAGGCCCAGTTGCAGCGCAGCCAGCTGCTCGAGGCGGTGCAGATGGAGTACCAGCAGGCGGAAGGCGACGTGGTGCGTTCCCGCGCGCAGATCGCCACGGCCGCCACCACGGTGAAGCAGGCGGAGCGGGTCTACGACCTGACCCAGCTGCGGTTCGACGAGGGCCTGGCCACGCAGCTGGACGTATCGACCGCGCGGCTCGCCCTGCAGCAGGCTCGGCTCAACGCGGCCCGCGCCTATCACGACTTCTACGCGGCCCTGGCCCGCGCCGAGCGCGCGCTCGGCGTGCCTCCGCGTGATTCCTGGAAAATGCCATGACGAACTCGAAGCTGACATGGACCAGCCGGCGCGCGCGCGCGGCGGCCGGAATCCTGGGCCTGGCCCTGGCCTCGCTTCCCGGTTGCGGGGGCGGCGCCGAGGAAGCGGCCGCTACCGCGCCCGACCTGATTCTGGACAGCGGTGACCTCGCGGTGGCCCGCGACACCAGCATGACCGATGCCGTGATCCTCACCGGCACGCTCCAGCCGTATCGCGTCACCGAGGTGCGCGCCCAGGTGCCCGGCACGCTGGCCGCGCTGCGCGCCGATCGGGGCGACGCGGTGCGCGCCGGGCAGACCCTGGCGGACCTGAACGCGGCTGGCATCACCAGCGCGGCCGAGGCCGCGCGGGTGGGACTGGCGGCCTCCGAAGCCGGCGAAGCGCTCGCGCGCAAGCAGCTGGATTCGGCCCGCCGGCTGTATGAACGCGGGGCCTTGTCGGCGATCGAGCTGCAGAGCGCCCAGGCGGGCTACGACGCGGCGGCCGGTCAGCTCGCTGGCGCGCGTGCCCAGCTGGCGGCGGCGGCGGAAGCGGCCGGCCACGTGCTGGTGGCGGCCCCGTTCGACGGCCGCGTGAGCACGCGGGACGTGAACCTGGGGGAGGCGGTCAACCCCGGGCAGACGCTGTTCACCGTGGTGGACGCGCGCATCCTGGAGCTGGCCGGGGAGGTTACCGTGCAGACGGCCGCGCGCCTTCGCCCGGGCGCCCGCGTGACCTTCGCGGTCGATGGCTATCCGGACGAACAGTTCGCTGGCGAGGTGGCACGCGTGGAACCGGTGGCCGACGAGGCCACTCGCCGGGTCGGCGTCTACCTGCGCGTGCCGAACCAGAGCGGGCGTCTGCTGGGCGGGGTGTTCGCCACCGGCCGGGTGGACGTGGGCGCCGCGCAGACGGGCGTGACCGTGCCCGCGTCGGCGGTGCGGGGCAGCGGCGACTCGCTGTACGTCTGGCTCGTGCAGGCTGGCGCGCCCGCGCGGCGCGTGGTCACCGTCCTGCAGCGTGACGATGCCGCGGCGCTCGTGCAGCTGCGCGGCGTCAGCGCCGGGGACACGGTGATCGTGTCGCCCGGCAACGTCACCGAGGGCACCAGGCTGCAGATCGCCAAACAACCAGCGAGCGCGGGAGGCCAGCCATGATCCTGCGGCCCGGCGGGGACGGCGAGAGCCCGCCCCCCGCAGCCTCCGGGACTCCGCCCGAGAGTGAGCCGCTGCAGGCCGGTGGCCTGAGCGGCGTCGCCATCCGGCGGCCGGTGTTCACGATCATGATGATGCTGGCCCTGGTGGTGCTCGGCATCTTCAGCCTGCGGCGCCTGCCCATCGAGGAGATGCCCGACGTCGAGTTCCCGTTCGTAGTGGCGTCGGTGGTCTATCCCGGCGCTTCGCCGGAGACCATGGAACGGGAGGTGACGCGGCGGCTCGAGGAGGCGTTCAATACGGTCCAGGGCGTGGACCGGATCACCTCCTACTCGCTCGAGGGCATGTCCCAGCTGTTCATTGAGTTCGAGCTGGGCGTCGACGCCGGCAAGGCGGCGCAGGACATTCGCGGCAAGGTCGAAGTCACCCGGTCCACGCTCCCGACCGACATCCAGGCACCCGTGGTGCAGCAGTTCGACATCGGCTCCCTGCCCACCGTCTCCCTGGCGCTTTCTTCCGCGACCATGGGCATCCCGGAGCTGACCCGCTTCGCGGATGAAGTGGTCCGCCGCCGGCTCGAGTCGGTCACCGGCGTGGGCAACGCCCAGTTGGTCGGCGGCCTGCTGCGCGAAGTGGCGATCGAGCTGGACGCCCGGCAGATGCAGGCCCTGGGCATCTCCCTGCCCGAAGTCTCGGGCGCGCTGCAGCGCCAGAACATGGAGGTACCCGCCGGCCGGCTGGAGCGGGGTACCGGCGAGCAGATGGTGCGTGTCATGGGCCGGATCGAGGACCCTGCCGAGTTCGGCGCCGTGGTGGTTGCCATGCGCGAAGGCCAGCCGGTGCGACTCAGCCAGATCGCGCGCGTGGTCGACACCACCGAGGAGGAGCGGTCCCTCGCGCTCGTGAACCACGAGCGGGCGGTCTCCATCGATGTCCGCAAGGTCTCCGGCGCCAACACCGTCCAGGTGGCGGATGATGTGAAGCAGGAGGTCGACCGTATCCGCGAGCAGCTTCCTCCCGGTGTGAAACTGGAGTTGATCCGTGACAACTCCGTGTTCATCCGCGAGTCCGTACGGGACGTCTTCAAGGAGCTGATGATCGGCGCGCTCCTGACGGTGCTGGTCGTGATGCTGTTCCTGAACGACATCAAGGCCACCATCATCACTTCGTTCGCGCTGCCCATCTCGGTGATCTCCGCGTTCATCCTCATGAATGCGCTGGGCTTCACCATCAACGTGCTCACCCTGATGGGGCTTTCGCTCTCGATCGGCATCCTGATCGATGATGCCATCGTGGTGATCGAGAACATCGTGCGCCACCGCGAGCAGGGCGAGGATCATTTCACGGCCGCGGGGCGGGGCACGCGCGAGATCTTCCTGGCCGTCATGGCCACTACCGGTTCGATCCTGGCGGTATTCGTGCCTGTGGCCTTCATGCGCGGCATCGTCGGGCGGTTTTTCTACGAGTTCGGCATGACCGTGGCCTGGGCGGTGCTGGTCTCGCTGTTCGTCTCCTTCACGCTCACGCCCATGCTTTCGGCCTGGTGGGGCGTGAACCCGCACGAGGGCGAGGGTGGCAACCGGTTCCAGCGGACACTCGAGTTGTTCGACGTCTGGTTCGATCGCCAGGCCGAGCGGTACCGCGGCGCCATCACCTGGGCACTCGCGCACCGCAAGACCACGCTCGGCATCGCCTTCGGCTCGCTGGTGCTGGCTTTCGCCCTGTTCCCCTTCATCGGCGGACAGTTCTTCCCGCCCAGTGACCGCTCGGAGTTCACGGTTTCCTTCGAGACGCCGGAGGGCTCATCGCTGGCCTACACGCGCAGCCGGGCCGAGCTGATCGAGCAGAAGCTGCGCACCTTCCCCGGCGTGGAGTTCACGTACACCACCATCGGCTCCGGCATGACCGCGAAAGTGAACGGCGGCGAGGTCTACGTGAAGCTGGTCGGTCCGCGCGAACGCGCCTACGGCCAGTTCCAGCTGATGGCCATGGCGCGCGACAGCCTCACCCGCCTGTACGGCGTGCAGGTCGGCGTGCTCGAGGCGGGCGGCATGGGTGGCAGCCAGCGACCGCTGCAGGTCAACATCAGCGGCCCGGACGTGGCCGAGTTGCAACGCCTCAGCGCCGAGGTGGAGAAGGTGATGCGCGGCATCCCGGGGGGCGTCGACATCGACCAGTCGCTGGGCGCGCCCCGGCCCGAGTTCCGTGTGCACATCAACCGGGACCTCGCGGCCGAGCTGGGCCTGGACATCGGACAGATCGCCATGGCGGTGCGGCCGCTGCTGGCCGGCGATGCGGTGACCCGGTGGGAGGACCCCTCTGGCGAGGAACGGGATGTGGTGCTGCGGGTGGCCGCGGAGGCCCGCACCTCGCGCGCGGACCTGGCCAACCTTCCCATCGCCACGCCCCAGCGAGAGGACAACGGCATGGCGCCGGTCGTACTGCTCGGGCAGATCGCCCGCATCGAGGAGGGTGGGGCACCGGCGCAGGTGGACCGCATCGACCTGGAGCGCACCAGCACCGTCGGCGCGGCCACGCTGCCCTCGCTCTCCATCGCCGAAGCCTCGAAGCAGATCCGGCAGCGCACGGCCGACCTGGCGAAGCCGCCCTATCGCATCGCCCTGGGCGGCGAGACCGAGATGCTGGAACAGACCATCGGCTACGTGCTCGAGACTTTGCTTCTGGCCGTGATCCTGATCTTCCTGATCCTGGCCTCGCAGTTCGAGTCCGTGGCCCAGCCGTTCGCGATCATGCTCTCGCTGCCGCTCTCGCTGATCGGCGTGCTGCTCGCGCTGCTGCTGACCAACGACACCATGAACATGATGAGCATGATCGGCGGCATCATGCTGATGGGGCTGGTCACCAAGAACGCCATTCTGCTGGTGGACAACGCCAACGAGAAGCGCGAGCAGGGCATGGACCGGCACACCGCGCTCGTGGAAGCGGGCCGCGTGCGGTTGCGGCCCAGCATGTTGACCACGGCCGCCATGATCTTCGGCATGCTGCCGATCGCACTCGCGCTGGGCGAGGGCGGCGGCTTCCGGGCGCCCATGGCGCGCGCGGTGATCGGCGGTCTGATCACGTCGACCATGCTCACGCTGCTGGTGGTGCCCGTGGCCTATACCTACTTCGACGACATGGGCCACTGGTTCAAGCGGCGCATGATGTCCGAGAGCCGCGAGCAGGAGCTGGTCTCGGAACAGCACCATGCCGGCATTCATCACACGCACGCGCCGGCGGCGACGCCGGTGGCCGCGGGTCAGTGATACGACGGTCATGAGTTCGCTCGAACGACGGCAGCGGCATCGCGCGGAGCTACGCGCGGCCATTCTCGATGCGGCTTTGGACATCGTCGCCGAGCAGGGTCTGGGCGCGCTCTCGATCCGCGCGGTGGCCGATCGGGTCGAGTACTCCGCGGCCGCCATCTACCTCCACTTCGACAGCAAGGAAGCCCTGCTCCGGGAAGTCGCCCGGGAGGGGTTCCGGCGGATGCACGAAGCGGTGGGGGCCGCGGTGGCGGCCTGCGGCGAGGGTGCCGGGCCGGCCGTGTTGCTGGAGGCGCTCGCGCGCGCCTACCTGGACTTCGCGCTCGATCACATCGCTTACTTCCGCGTCATGTTCGATGCTCCGGCGCTTCCCGTGGTCGAGGGTGTGGAGCCCGGCGGGCGGCCCGGTGCGCCCGCGGATGCGGACACCGCGGCCGGCGCTCTCCGGCGCATGGGGCTGTTGCAGCAGATCGCCGCGACCGAGTCCTGCCAGCCGGAGTGTGCCGCCGGGCTGCATCTGCCGCTGGCGGCGCTGGCCACCATCCACGGCCTGACCTCGCTGTTCCTGAGCGGCCGGCTGAGCGATGTGGCCCGGACTCCTGAAGAGCTGCTCGCGCTCACCCAGGAGTGCCTGGCCCCCTACGCGGTGCGGCAACCGGCCGCCGGCGGACCGGGATAGCGCGACCTGCCGCCAGCCGGGCGGGCCGGGCCGGCGGCGCCGCTGTCTACCGCCCGCGCACTCGCTACATTGCGCCCATGCCTTCAGCGACTCCGGCCGATCAGCGGCCGCGGCTGCGGCTCACGCAGCTCTCGCACGGTGCCGGCTGAGCCTGCAAGCTCGGCCAGTCCGAGCTGACGCAGGTCCTGCGTCACCTGGTGCCTTTCGCCGATCCGGCGGTGCTCGTCGATGCCAGTACGGGCGACGACGCGGCGGTGTATCGGCTGGATGCGGAGCGGGCGCTGGTCGCTACCACGGATTTCTTCTCGCCCGTGGTGGACGACCCCTTCGATTTCGGCCGCATTGCCGCCGCGAATGCGCTCTCCGACATCTACGCGATGGGCGCCCGTCCACTGTTCGCCCTCAACCTGATCGGCTTTCCGCGCAAGCTCCTGGAGAGCGGCGCACTCGCGGAGATCGTGCGCGGCGCCGGTGAGGTCGCGGCGCAGGCCGGCATCGCGGTCGTCGGTGGGCACAGCATCGATGACCAGGAGCCGAAGTTCGGCCTGTGCGTCATCGGCGAGGTGCGGCCGGACGCCGTGATCCGCAACCGAGGTGCGTCTCCGGGTGATCTGTTGGTGCTCACCAAGCCGCTCGGCACGGGCGTCATCACCACGGCCCTCAAGGCGGGCGTGGTCCCGGACGCGGTGCTGGCCGGCGCGGTGAGCTGCATGGCCGCGCTCAACCGCAGTGCCGCCGAAGCCATGGTCGAGCACGGAGTCACGGCGGCCACGGACGTCACCGGCTTCGGTCTCCTTGGACACCTGGCCGCTTTGCTCCGCGCCAGCGGCGCGGCCGCATGCGTCCACGCTTCCGCGGTGCCGCTGCTGCCCGGTGCGCGCGAGCTGGCGGACCAGGGTCACGTCCCGGGTGGCACGCAGCGCAATCGGGAAGACCTGGCGGAGGGCGTGGCCTGGGATCCGGACGTGCCGATGGTGCTGCGGCTGCTGTTGTGCGACGCGCAGACTTCGGGCGGGCTGCTGATCGCGATCCCGGCTGACCGGGCGCTGCCTCTGCTCGAGGCGCTGCGCACCCGCCGTACGGCGGCCGCGGCCATCATCGGAGAAATCGTGGCTGGCGATCCGGGGGGGATTCGGGTCGTCGTCTGATGCGCCGGCGCCGGCTCCAGGCTCCTGCCGCTCGCGTCAGCCGCCCGTCAGCCGCCTCGCGCCGCGTATCCAGACCCGCACCCGGGCAGCCACCAGGTCGCGTCCCGTGGCTCTCTCCAGCTCGCTGACCAGCCGCGCCGGGTCTGCCGCCGCGAGGGCCGCGAGCGAGTTGCCGCCCGCGACCGCCAGCGCCTGCACCCCCTCCACACCGATCCCCCGCATGGTCGCCAGCCGGGCCCGCTCGACCCAGCTCACCGCCAGGCTGTCATCCACGTTGGCCAGGCGGGCAATCGCAGCGGGCTGCGCGGCGGCCAGCCGGAAGACATCGATGCCCTGCTCCTCCAGCGACGCGGCATCGATATCCAGATCGGCGAGCCGCGGCTGCAGTGATGCCACCGTGCGCGCGTCCATGCCCAGGCTCACCAGGACGCAGCACCCGACCGCCAGCACGCCGGCACTCCCGCGCCCCGCCGCGGACCGTGATCGACGCCGGCCGAAACGGGGGACGCCGAGCCCCAGTACCACCAGCGCTTGCCAGAGCACGAAGCACTCGACCGCGAACGGAGGGAAGCCGAAGAAGCCGGGGAGCGGCATCTCGAACAGCTTCAGGTGCTCGAAGAACGGGACCGTGTAGATCCACTTGGCTCGGGCCCCGATGTTGAGCAGCTCCCACACGAAGCCGACTAGCGCGCCGCCCGCCAGCAGGCGCAGCACGCGCCCCGGCTGCCCGATCGACAGGTCGTGCAGCAGCGAGCGGCGGGGAGCTCGTGCATATACCCACGGCTCGACCAGCAGCGCGACCGCTGCCCAGACCAGCGGGAAGCAGTACCGCGGCCAGGCCAGTACCAGCACGACCATGATGGCGCCGGCCACCTGGATGCGCGTCAACGCACGAGCTGAAACCGGGAGCGGCCGCCACTGCAGCCGGCGCGCGAGCCCGGCCCGGTCGAGTAGCGCCGCAGTCAGGAAGATGGCCGGAAGGACGGTGCCGAAGGCGAGCGCGGTGCTGGCCCAGCGCAGCACCGCTCCGTGCGGCATGTTGATGTAGTACCAGTTCTGCAGCCGGAAATTCCACAGCTCGAAGAAGTACCACACCACCGCGGACCAGCTCAGCAGGCTCGCCAGGTGGCGGGGCCTTCCCAGCAACAGAAACTCCCCCTTGCGGCCACTCGCGCCACTCCACGCCGCGGCTCCATCAAGACCGAGCAGCACGGAGTACCAGGCGAACTGGTAATACCAGGTGGCGAACGGCTCGATGCCCGCGCGCAGGCCCGCCGTCGCCCCTGCGAGACCGAGCAGTCCCCCCAGCACTGCGGCGACGGGCGCTGCCTGTCTCACGGTCTTAGATGTGGATGGCGCGTCCCAGCGCCGCGAGCGCCGCCTCCGCGATCGCTTCCGACAACGTCGGGTGCGGGTGCATGGCCGCCTCCATCTCCTCGACCGTGCTCTCCAGGTGCCGGCCCAGGATGAACTCGCCGATCAACTCGCTCGCGCTCGGCCCCACGATGTGCGCCCCGAGGATCTCGCTGTACTTCCGGTCGCGTACGATCTTCACGAAGCCTTCCGCTTCGCCCGCGGTCCGGGCGCGCCCGTTCGCGCTCCACGGGAAGCTGCCCACCTCCACGTCCAGGCCGCGCTCCCGGGCCGCCTGTTCCGTGAGCCCGCAGGATGCCACCTCGGGGTGGCTGTACGTCACGCTCGGGATGTTGCCGTAATCCACCCAGCCGTGCCCCTGCCCCGCCAGGTGCTCCACCAGCTTGATCCCCTCGTGCGACGCCTTGTGCGCCAGCAGCGGCGCGCGCGCCACGTCGCCGATCGCGTAGACCCCATCTGCGGTGGTCTTCAGCTCATCATCCACCACCACCGCGCCCCGGTCCACCTGCACGCCCGCGATATCCAACCCGATGTCGGCCACGATCGGGGCCCGGCCCACCGCCATCAGCACGCGCTCCACTGCCAGCTCGTGGGCCGTGCCGTCCCGCGCCTTGAACTTCAGCGTGACGCCGTCCGCGTGGACAGCTCCCTGTTCCAGCCGCGCACCCGTGTGGATGTCGATGCCCCGCTTGCGGTAGCTCTTGTCCACCACTGCGGCGCACTCCGCGTCCTCCAGGGGCAGGACCTGCTCCAGCGCCTCGAGCACCGTCACCTTTGAGCCGAACGCGTTGTACACGTCCGCGAACTCCATCCCGATCGCGCCGGCACCGATGATCCCGAGCGTCTTAGGCAGCTCCGTCGGGAACACTGCCTGGTCGCTGCTCCACACCCGGTCCGCATCGATCTGCAGCATGGGCAGGCTCTTGGCGCGCGAGCCCGTGGCGAGGATGATGCGCGGCGCACTGAGGCTGCGGCCGTCCTTGCCTGCCACCTCCACCCGGCCCTTGCCCGCCAGCCTCGCCCAGCCCGTCACCAGTTCCACCTTGTGCTTCTTGAACAGGAAGCCGACGCCCCGCGCCCCCTGGTCCGCGACTTTCCTGGCCCGCTTCGCCGCCGCCCCGATGTCCAGCTTCACGTCCCCGACCGTGATGCCGAATTCCTTCAGGCCGCCCACCTTGCGTGCATACTTGGCAC
>VEPF01000164.1:0-604 GCA_012027055.1 Gemmatimonadota bacterium
GGCGCAGACCGTCCCGGCCGACAACGCCTCACGATAGCGCGCGATCTCCGCCTCCAGTCCGCTTTCGTTCCGTGCTGTGGCGGGCTGTGGGTCGCCCGCGCTTGCGCTCGCGCCTGCGCTTGCGGCCGGGCGCGCCGCCGGCGGTGCGGGCGCGGCCGGCTGGACCGCGAACTCCTGCGCATCCGCGTGATGGCCGTGCGCGCCGCGCAGGAGCGGCCAAGCGACGGCCGCGATCACCAGGACCGCGAGCACGGCAATGATGGCTGTTTCCATGGGTGCCGAATCTAGGGGCGCGCCGCGGCGAGCGCGATCCGCACTGCCGTCCCGGGGTCGCGGGCGATCTCGATGCCGAGGCTCGCGGTGAGCGACGATGGCTCGAGCAGGACCACGGGCCGGCCGAGCTTACGGGCCAGCGCGACCTCGGAGAGCGTGCCCCATTCGCCGCCAATCGCGATGACCGCGGCCGCGAACCGCACCACCAGCACGTTCCGGCCCTCGCCCATGGCCGTCGGGAGTGCGAGCGTGATCCAGGGGTTGGCGTCTTCCGCCTCACGGCCGGGGAGGACACCGATGGTGAGACCGCCGGGGGGGGGGGGGGGGGGGG
>VEPF01000164.1:614-12612 GCA_012027055.1 Gemmatimonadota bacterium
GCCGCGGCGCCAGCCCTGCACCAGCGGAGCCCGCCGCGCCGGGGTCATGGCGGGCTCGAAGTGCGCGGGGGCACTGCGGGCACCCAGGAACTCGTCCGCGCTGGCCCACACGCCGGCGGCGATGCCGGCCAGGCCGGCCGCGCCGAGCGCGGTGGTGTCCACCAGGTGCGGGCGGCGGACGGTAATGCCGAGCAGATCGGCCTGGAACTGCATCAGCCAGTCGTTTTGCGACGCACCACCGTCTACGGCCAGCTCGTCCGTCGCGCGCCCGGCATCGGCCTCCATCGCGTGCAGCACATCGGCCGTACCGTAGGCCATCGCCTCGAGGGCTGCCCGCACCAGGTGGGCCCGGCCCGTGCCGCGGGTCAGGCCGACGATGGTGCCGCGCGCCTCCGCGTTCCAGTGCGGCGCGCCCAGGCCGACGAACGCAGGCACGAAGTAAACGCCATCGTTGCTCTCGATGCTCCGCGCGATGGCTTCCGTCTCGGCCGCAGTGGCGACCAGGCCCAGCCCATCGCGCAGCCACTGCACCGCGGCGCCCGCAATGAAGATCGAGCCCTCCAGCGCGTAGGCGGGCTCGCCGCGCGGTCCGCAGGCGACGGTGGTGAGCAGGCCGCTGCGGGAGCGCACGCGCTCGCCGCCGGTCTGGAGCAGCAGGAACGCGCCGGTGCCGTAAGTGTTCTTGGCCAACCCCGCGGTATGGCACCCCTGGCCGAAGAGCGCGGCCTGCTGGTCGCCGGCGATGCCGGCCACCGGCACCGGCACGCCCAAGAGATCCGCCGACGTCTCGCCGTACACCGCGGCCGAGCTCCGGACCTCGGGCAGCAGCGCGCGCGGCACGCCGAAGAGCTGCAGCAGATCTTCATCCCAGCGCAGGTTTTCGATGTCGTAGAGCAGCGTGCGCGAGGCGTTGGTGGGATCGGTGACGTGCGCCCGCCCGCCGGTCAGCTGCCAGACCAGCCAGGAGTCGATGGTGCCGGCCGCCAGCTCGCCCTGCTCGGCGCGCACGCCGAGACCGGGCCCGTGCTCGCGCAGCCGCACGAGCTTGGTGGCGGAGAAGTACGGGTCGAGCACCAGGCCTGTGCGCGCGCGCACCCACTCCTCCCTGCCCTGCTCCCGGAGCGCACGGCAGCGCGCGCTGGTGCGTCGGTCCTGCCACACGATGGCCCGGTGGACCGGCTCGCCCGTGGCGCGGTCCCAGACCACCACGGTCTCGCGCTGGTTGGTGATACCGATCCCGGCCAGCTCGAGGGCGGGACGGATGGTGCGCGCCTGGTCCACGGCCGCCCGCGCCACGTGCACGACCGAGCGCCAGATCTCGAGCGGGTCGTGCTCGACCCAGCCGGGCTGCGGGAAATACTGCGGGAATTCGACGTAGGCGCGGCCGATCACAGCGCCATTGTCGTCGAACACAAGCGCCGTCGAGCCGGTCGTGCCCTGATCGATGGCGATGACGGCTTTCATGCGGCACCTCGCAGGAAGTCGTAGGGCGGGCGGTGCACGCCCCGGTCAGTGACGATGGCGTCAACCAGTGCAGCGGGCGTGACATCGAACGGGGGCGCGTACACGGCCACGTGCTCCGGCGCGGTGAGCCGGCCGAAGCCGCGGATCACCTCGGCCGCGCCGCGCTGCTCGATGGGAATGGCCTCGCCGTCCGGCGTGCCCGGGTCGACCGTGCTGGTGGGCGCGAAGACGTAAAATGGAACGCCGTGCCGGCGGGCGAGCACCGCCAGGCCGTAGGTCCCGATCTTGTTGGCGACGTCGCCGTTCGCAGCGATCCGGTCGGCACCGACCAGCACGGCATCGATGCGCTCGCTGCGCAGCAGAGACGCGCCCGCGTTGTCGGGCAGCACCGTGACCTCGATGCCCGCGCGCTGCAGCTCCCAGGCGGTGATCCGGCTGCCCTGCAGGAGCGGCCGCGTCTCGTCCGCGAACACGCGCACCCTGCGCCCCGCTGCATGGGCCAGGTAGACGGGCGCGAGCGCGGTGCCCATGCCCGCGGTCGCGAGCGCGCCGGCGTTGCAGTGCGTGAGCACGGTGAGCGGATCGTCTTTCGGCAGCAGCGTGAGACCGTGCTCGCCCAGGGCGCGGCACATGGCGCGGTCTTCTGCCAGGATCGCGTCGGCCTCGGCGCGCAGGCGCTCAACGAGCTCCAGCGGCGACATTTCGGCCGGGAGCGCGTGGGCCAGGTGCCGTACGCGTTCGACCGCCCAGGCGAGGTTCACCGCGGTGGGGCGCGCGGTGGCGAGCAGGCCGGCGGTCTCGTCGATCCTGGCCAGCAGCGGCGCGCGTCTCAGGTGGAGGTGCCCCGCGGCAGCGAGGGCCAGCAGCAGCGCGGCCGCCACACCGATCGCGGGGGCGCCGCGAACTCGCAGGGCTCGTATCGCTTCGACCATCTGCTCGGGGGTATCGATCCGCAGATAGACCTCGTGCTCGGGGAGCCGCGTCTGATCCAGGATCTCGATCGCCTGGGCATCCGCGGCCCAGCGGAGGGCCTGGGGATGAGGGACGTCGTTCACGGCAGCCGCTCCAGGCCGCGGAAGTCGTAGCGCCAGCCGTGCCGCGCCAGCAGATCGATGAAGCGCGCGATCGGGAAACCCATGACCGCGAAGAAATCGCCCTCGATGCGGTCCACGAGCGCCGAGCCGTAGCCCTGGATGCCGTACGCGCCCGCCTTGTCGAGTGGTTCGCCGGTGGCCACGTAGGCACGCGCGGTGGCGGCGTCGAAGCCCCGGAAGTGGACGCGCACGCACTCTACGGCGCTGAGCACCGCGCCGCCGGTTGCGACCGCGATGCCGGTGGCGACCAGGTGCGTGCGGCCCTCGAGCCGGAGGAGCATGCGCACCGCGTCCTCCGCGTCCGCCGGCTTGCCCAGCACCACGCCTTCCAGCGCCACGACCGTGTCGCTGCCGATCACGAGGAGGTCACCGTCCTGCACGGGCAGCGTGCGGATCACCGCCTCCGCCTTCTCGCGCGCCAGCCGCTCGGCATGAGGCGCGGGCTCCTCGTGGGGCGGCCAGGTTAACTCGATGTCCGCGGGCCGTACATCGAGGGCGAGACCGAGCAGCTCCAGCAACTGCGCCCGCCGCGGGGATTGCGATGCCAGGACCAGGCGGGGCGACACGGGGTCAGCGCTCCAGGATCAGGGTGACGGGCCCATCGTTCACCAGGTCCACATCCATCAGCGCGCCGAATTCGCCGGTCGCGATCGGGCCGGGCGCGCGCTCGCGGAGCAGGCGCACGAATTCGTCGTAGAGCGGGATGGCCAGCTCCGGCGGCGCGGCATCGATGAAACTCGGCCGGCGGCCCTTGCGGGTATCGCCATAGAGCGTGAACTGGCTGACCACGAGCACACCCCCGCCCGGGACCTCGTCGAGGCCCCGGTTCATCTTGCCATCCTCATCGGAGAAGAGGCGGAGCGAGAGGACCTTATCGGCCATCCAGGCCAGCTGTTCCGCAGTATCGGTGGCGGCGAAGCCCACCAACAGGCAGAAGCCCCGGCCGATGCGGCCGGTCACGCGGCCGTCGATCCGGACTTCCGCCCGGGAGACCCGCTGGAGCACGATTCTCATGCAGGGAGGGTATGGCTGCGCGGGCCGTGACCGCAAGCAGCTTCAAGCGGACGAAGATCCAGGAGGCACCGGCGGGCATAGACCCTGCCGCGACGTCGGCCGGTGTTCTCGGAAGCTGTTGGTGGCGGATGGTGCCATGGGCGCGCCCCGCAGCGCGTATGAATGTCCCGGCCATGGATTCCCATCGATCGCAGGACGCGTTGATCCGAGCCGTCCGGGAGCGGCGGCTCGCCGACGGATTGCGGTGTCCGCACTGCGACTCGGAGGAGGTCATCCGTTGGGGACATTTCTCGGGCCGCCAGCGCTACCGCTGCCGATCGTGCCGCCGCTGCTTCTCCGATCTCACGGCCACGGTCCTGGCCAATCGCAAACGGCTGGACGCGTGGCCTGCCTACTTCCGCAGCCTCGGCAGGAGCGAAACCGTCCGAACCGCGGCGCGAACCGCCGACGTCGCAGCCAGCACCGCGTTTCGTTGGCGCCATCTGATCCTGTCCGCAATCCGCGAAACTGACCGCACGACCTTCGCGGGCATGGTGGAGTTTGCTCAAACATACCTGCGCTACAGCGCGAAGGGCCCTCGACGCCGTGATCCGGACGACGAATGGCGAGAGAACAAGTACGTGTCTCCGGATTGGCCTTTTGTACTGCCGGGCTGGGTCCTGGTCGTGGTGCGGGACCGGAATGGCAATTCGGGCGCGGAGTTGATCGCCACTCGCACGGTCACGGGGGACCAATTGGTCCTTGCGTTCGACGCCGTGTTGTCCGGCGATGCGACGCTGTTGTGCAACAGTGGAAGGCTCGGACCCTACGGCAGGCTGATCGGCACGCCCGCTGGTAGGAACCGCCGAGTCGTGAGAGTGCCGAACGGAGGCCGGCCGGGCTACGACCCTCACCACAACAACAGCGCGCGGAGCTGGATTGTCGGCTTCAAGGCCTGGCTGGTACCGTTTCGCGGCGTAGCGACTCGGTACGTGACGAACTACACCGCATGGCTTCGGATGATTGACGTGCTGGATGCAGGGCCCTGGTTCTTCGCGCTGTTCCCCTTCGGCTGCGGTTCCGGTCCGCCAACAGCACCCGAGAACACCGACGGACGGCGCGCCGATGACGATATCGGCCCCGCGCCCGGCGCCGCGGATCCAGGACTCAGTCGAGCGGCAGGTAGATCAGCGTCACCAGCTCCGCCGGCGGCACCACGTCGGGGTCGCTCACGTACTCCTCCCACATACCCGCAAACCGCGTCCAGCCGGCTTCGTTCTCGAGGTAGTCGTGCGCGATCAGCCAGCGGGTGATCTCCCCGTACGTGGCGCCCAGCTCCTGGTACGGGCCGCGGTGCGTGAATCGGAGCACGCTCCTGGCCGGCAGCTCGCGCACCGCGACACCATCGGCCTCGGGCACGGGAGCCGGCGGCGGGGCACAGGGCATGGCCAGGGTGAACCGGGTCTCGGATCCCGTGAACGTGGTGTAGATGGCGCGCGGGGCACCGGTGCATTCGAGCCCGTGCGCCTGCAGGTACGCGCCCACGCGGGGAAAGGCAGCCCTCATGACGGCGCCGATCTCGGCGGGGCCGCTACCGGCCATGCAGTCCGCCTGCACGGCGGTCACAGCGGGCACGGTGACTTCTTCGGCAGCGAGCGTGGTGTGCGACAATGCAACCTCCGGTCTTCATGGTCGTCGGCGGAGCGGGCACCGACGCCCGAGGGGCATCACTCCACGGTGACGCTCTTGGCCAGGTTCCTGGGCATGTCCACGTCGCAGCCGCGCAGCACGGCGATGTGGTACGCGAGCAGCTGGAGCGGGATGGTGCACAGGATCGGGGCCAGCATGTCGCTGGTGGGCGGCACCGGGATCAGGTGGTCCACCAGCCGCGCGATCTCGGTGTCCCCGTCCGTGACCACGGCGATGATCCGCCCGCGCCGCGCCTTCACTTCCTGGATGTTCGACAGCACCTTGCTGTAGACGGCGTCCCGCGGCGCCACCACGACCACCGGCATGTTCTCGTCGATCAGCGCGATCGGGCCGTGCTTCATCTCGGCCGCGGGCAGGCCCTCGGCGTGGATGTAGCTGATCTCCTTCAGCTTGAGCGCGCCCTCGAGCGCGGTCGGGAAGTTGTAGCCGCGGCCCAGGTACAGGAAGTTGGTGGCGCTCCGGTAGGTGCGGGCCAGCTCGTGGAGCGCGTCGTTCAACTCCAGCACCTGCTCCACCTGCTCGGGAATGCGCTGCAGCTCCTCCAGGATGGCCCGCCCCTGCGCTGCCGAGAGCGCGCCGCGCAGCCGGCCCATGCGCACGGTGAAGAGCAGCAGCGCCACCACCTGGCTGGTGAACGCCTTGGTGGATGCGACGCCGATCTCCGGGCCGGCGTGCAGGTAGATGCCGCCCTGCGCTTCGCGCGCAATGGTCGAGCCGACCACGTTGACGATGCCCAGCACCGTCGCGCCCAGGGCCCGGGCCTCGCGCATGGCGGCGAGCGTGTCCGCGGTCTCGCCGGACTGGCTGATCACCAGCATGAGCGTGCGCTCGTCCGCGATCGGCTTGCGATAGCGAAACTCGGACGCGTACTCCACGTCCACCGGGATGCGGCAGATCTCCTCGAGCATGTACTCGCCGATGAGCGCGGAATGCCACGAGGTGCCGCAGGCGCTGATGATGATGCGGTCGAACGCGGCCAGCTCCCGGTCCTCGAGGTTCAGGCCGCCGAATTTCACGGTGCCATCCTCGAGCAGGATACGGCCGCGGAATGCCTGCCGGATGGTGTGCGGCTGCTCGAAGATCTCCTTGAGCATGAAGTGCGGATGGCCGCCCTTCTCGATCGCGTCCAGGTCCCAGGCAATGGTCCTGACCTCGCGCTCGACGGCGTGGCCGGCCAGGGACATGACCTCGTAGCCGCCCGGTGCGAGCACGGCCATCTCGCCATCCTCGAGGTAGACCACGCTCCGGGTCTGCGCGAGCACGGCAGCGACGTCGCTGGCCACGTAGTACTCGCCCTGCTCGCCGACCCCCACCAGCAGCGGGCTTCCCTTGCGCGCCGCCACGATCTTCTGCGGCTCCCGGCTGCTCACGATGGCGAGACCGTAGGCGCCTTCCACCTGGTGCAGTGCTTCGCGCACCGCTTCCTCGAGGTTGCCCTGGTAGGCCTCCTCGATCAGGTGCGCCACCACCTCGGTATCGGTCTCGCTCCGGAACGTGTGCCCCAGGGCCTCGAGTTGCTTCCGGAGCGTGGGGGCGTTCTCGATGATGCCGTTGTGCACCACCGCGATGTCGTCGCCGCAGCTCAGGTGCGGGTGCGCATTGGCCTCCGTGGGCGCACCGTGCGTGGCCCAGCGGGTGTGCGCGATGCCCACGCTGCCACCCGGCGCCTCGCAGTTCCCCACCAGCCTCTCCAGCTCCGCGATCTTGCCCACCGCCTTGCGGGTGAGCATGCCCTGCCCGTCCAGGATGCTGATCCCGGCCGAGTCGTAGCCGCGGTACTCGAGCCGGCGCAGCCCCTCCAGCAGGAGCGGCACCGCCGGGCGGTCACCCACGTAGCCGACTATTCCGCACATGCTTCAGCTTCCGAACGAGATTCGAGTGCCACGATCCACCGACCGCAGCACGACCGCGCAACCGGTTTCGGCGCGTCCGGGCAAGCCGCGATTCATGCGCTGGGCGCGGCCCCGAGCGCCTGCCGCGCGCGCTCGACCAGCTCCCGCGCCGCCTCGGGCGATGGGGCTTCCGCGATGATCCGCAGGATCGGCTCGGTGCCGGACGCCCGCAAATGCAGCCAGCGCCGCTCCTCCGGCCAGTCCAGCCGCAGTCCGTCCTGCCGGTCCGAAAGCGGCGCGCCCAGCTCCCGCTCGAGCGTTGCATACGCATCCTCGAGCGAGCCCGCGTCGCGCGGCAGCTTGTCCTTCACGATGGTGTAGGGCGTGTGCTCCGCGACCAGTGCCGAGAGTGGCCGCGCCCGCTCCAGCAGCAGCTGCAGCACCAGGGCCACGGCGACCGCGGCATCGCGCGTGAGGTGCACGTCCGGCAGGATCACGCCGCCATTCCCCTCGCCGCCGATCACCGCGCCGGCCCGTTCCATGGCCCGCGCCACGTTGATCTCGCCCACCGGCGCCCGCAGCAGCGCCACACCGGCCGCGTTGGCCACGTCCTCCAGCACCCGGCTGGTGGACAGGTTGGTCACCACCGGACCGGGCCGGTGCTGCAGCACCAGCTGCGCCGCCAGCGCCAGCGTGAAGTCCTCGCCGATGGCCCGGCCGGCATCGCTCACCAGGGACAGCCGGTCCGCATCGGGATCCGTGGCAAAGCCGACGTCCGCTCCGGCCGCGCGCACGGCCGTCTCCAACTCCCCGAGGTTCTCCGCCACCGGCTCCGGCGCGCGCGGGAAGCGGCCATCCGGCTCGAGATTGAGGCCGACGACGTCGCAGCCGAGCGCCTCGAGCAGCCGCGGCAGGATTACGCCACCGGCGCCGCGGACGCAATCCAGCACCACCCGGAAGCGGCGCTTCCGGAGTCCGTCGAGATCCAGGTACGGGATGCGCAGCACGGCAGCCAGGTGCCGGTCCACGGCGTGCGCGTCCACGGTCACCGTGCCCAGCTCGTGCCAGCGCGCCCGACGGATCTCCCGGTCCGCGACGAACGCGCGCATCGCAGGCGCTTCCTCCGCGTCCAGGAACATGCCGACGCGCGATGCGAACTTGAGCGCGTTCCACTCGACCGGATTGTGGCTGGCCGTCACCACGATCCCGCCCGCGGCCCGGTGATGCCGGATCGCGAAGAGCGTGGTCGGCGTCGGGATGAGGCCGGCATCGATGACGTCGCACCCCACCGACTGCAGCCCGGCCTTGACCGCCTGCAGCAGCATTGGGCCCGTGGGACGCGAGTCGCGGCCGAGCACGACCAGCGGCCGCGCCTCGCCCGTGGTCTCGCGCAGGTACGCACCGAATGCCGCGGCAAAGCGGGCCACGACCTCGGGGGTGAGGCCGTCACCGACCCGGCCGCGAACCCCGGACACGGAGACCATCAAGTCGGGCGGGATATGCATCAGGGTAAAACTCCCGAAAGGGGCCAACGGATTCTGCTCTCGTCTAGCGGGGTAGATTCTCCACCAACAAGTGCACGATGCTATCCGGGTTGTCGGCGTTCAGCCAGTGACCGCCGGCGACATCATGCACGCGGACGCGGCCGGCCGCACCGGCCCGGTGCGCGCGGCTCACGACTTCCGGCGCCATCACCGAGGACTCGGTGGCGCGCACGAAGTGGATCTCGAGGCCGGGCGGCGGGGCTTCCACGATGGCCCAGGCATCCGTCTCGAAGAAGCTCCGCAGCAGCGCCTCCAGCGCGTCCAGATCGAAGCGCCAGCGGTACCGGCCATCGACGAAGTGAAGGTTGGTGGCCAGCCACAGTGCGGTTGGCAGCGCGACCCTGCTCCCGGTCAGCGCGCCGATCAGCTCTTCCCGCGTGGCGAAGGCGTCCGGCAGATGCCGCAGCGCCAACAGCATCTGCCAGGCGCTGCCGGCGGGCGGGCGTGCTTCGGGAGTCGAGTCGATGATCCAGAGCTGGCGGATGCGATCCCGTAGCTCGGGCAGCCCGCCGGCGAGAAGCGCGACCTTGCCGCCGAAGGAATGGCCCAGCAGCGCGTCCGGCGGGTGGTGCGCGCGCGGTGCGGAGCAAGGGCCGGTCCGCTTTGCGGGCGGAGGCAGCCCTGCCGTATCATCCGGCTCCACCTCAGCGGACGGTGCCATGGGCAACGACAGCAAACACCGGTTCGGCACCCGCGCGATCCACGCGGGGCAACACCCGGACGCCAGCACGGGCGCGATCATGCCGCCCATCTACCAGACCTCCACGTACGTGCAGCCGAAGCTGGGCGAGCCGCTGCACGGGTACGAGTACGCGCGCGTCCAGAACCCGACGCGCGAGGCGCTGGAACGGAACGTGGCCGCGCTCGAGTCCGGCACGCACGGGATCGCGTTCGCGAGCGGCATGGCCGCGATCGAGGCGTTCGTGAAGCGGCGCTCGGCAGGCGACCACGTGGTCTACGAGGAGAACGTCTACGGCGGCACGCACCGGCTGTTCGTGATGGTGCTGCAGCGGCTGGGCCTCGCGTTCACTTCGGTGGACTCGAGCGATCCGGACGCGCTCCGCGCGGCCATCCGGCCGAACACCAGGCTGGTGCACATCGAGACGCCTACCAATCCGATGATGAAGGTGACGGACCTGGCCGCGAGCGCGGAGATCGTGCGCGCGGCCGGCGCCACCCTGATCGTGGACAACACCTTCGCATCGCCCTTCAACCAGCGGCCGCTCGAGCTGGGGGCGCACGCGGTGGTGCACTCGAGCACCAAGTACCTGAACGGCCACAGCGACGTCATCGGCGGCATCATCGTGACCAGCGATGACACGATCGCGGCCGAGCTGCGCTTCCTGCAAAAGGCGGCGGGCGCGGTGCCGGGCCCGTTCGACGCGTGGCTGGTGCTGCGCGGGCTCAAGACGCTGCACGTGCGCAAGGAGCGCCACAACGCCAACGGCCAGCGCGTCGCCGAGTTCCTGGCGGAGCGGTTCGGGCCGGAGCGGGTGTTCTACCCGGGCCTCCCGACGCATCCGCAGCACCAGCTGGCGCGACGCCAGATGCGCGGCTTCACGGGGATGGTGAGCGTGGACACGGGCTCGCTGCAGCGGGCCAGCCGGCTGGTGCAGGCCACCCGCCTCTTCTCGCTCGCGGAGTCGCTGGGCGGGGTGGAGTCGCTGGTCGGCCATCCGGCCATCATGACGCACGCGGCGGTGCCGAAAGAGATGCGGGACCGCATGGGAGTCACCGAGGGGCTGGTGCGATTCTCGGTGGGGAGCGAGGACGTCGAGGACCTGCTCGCGGACCTGGAGCAGGCGCTGGAGGCCTGAAACGGGGCCACAGCCCGGGGCGTACGGGGTGGGGGCGTTGCGAGGGTAACTCGAGGACAGGACGTCGCATATGGACACGATCCATCCGAAGACCCGCCGCATCCTGCGCGACATCGATTCGGCGAGCTGGGAGCACCCGGCAGACCGCGCGGCGTTGCAGGCGGCGAGGCGCATACCGGGCTTCGACCTGGTGCTCAGGAAGCTGTTCGGGCTGTTCGGCGAGCGCCCGATCCGGCTGGCCTTCCAGGCGAACGGCGTGAAGGTGGGGCCGCACCAGTACCCGCAGCTGTGGGAACGCTACCTCGAGGTGTGCCAGACGCTGGACGTGAAGGAACCGTACGACCTGTTCGTCTCGCAGACCCCGCTGGTGAACGCGGGCGCCTACGGCATGGACCGGCCGTTCATCGTGCTGAACAGCGGCTCGCTGACGCTGCTCGAGGGCGATGAGGTGAGCTACCTGCTCGGTCACGAGCTGGGGCACATCCTGTCCGGCCACGTGCTGTACCGCACCATGATCGTACTGCTGATCCAGCTGGCGCAGCTCGGTTTCCCGGTGGTGGGGCTCGCGGCCCGCGCGATCCTGGTGGCGCTGCTCGAGTGGAGCCGCAAGGCGGAGCTCTCCTCCGACCGCGCCGGCCTGCTCACCGTGCAGAACCCGGACGCGGTGCTCACCGGCTTCATGAAGCTGGCGGGCGGCGTACCCGGCATGGAATCGGCGCTCGACCTGAACGAGTTCATGACGCAGGCGGAAGCGTACCGGAAGAGCGAGGACGTAGCCGACGTGGTCTTCAAGGTGCTCAACCTCCTCGGCGCCACGCACCCCTTCCACGTGCTCCGCGCCGCCGAGATCCGCGACTGGATCGAGGCGGGAGAATACGATCGAGTGATGAGGGGGGAGTACCGGCGGCGCTCCGATGGGCCGACGGCGTACGCGGAGGATTTGCGGGCCGCCCAGCAGGCCTACAAGGAAGATGCTCAGGACCTGGTACGTGAATTCAGGGACGCCCTCAAGGGAGCGCGGGATCGGTTCACGGAAGGGTTCAAGAAGTCCTGAGCGTCTTCCAGTGCCAAGTGCCAAGGGCCAAGCGCCAGGACCTTGGCACTTCATGGCGCTTGGCCCTTGGCCCTTGGAGCTTGCGAAGCATGAAGATTCTGATCGTCGGCGCCGGCGGGCGCGAACATGCTCTCCTGTGGAAGCTGCAGCGGGACGCCCCCGCGGCTGAACTGTTCATCACGCAGGGGAACGGCGGGACCGGTTCGCTGGCGACATCGCTACCGCTCGATCCTGGTGACACGCCGGGCATCGCGGCCTGGTGCGGGGCGCAGGGCGCCAATCTCGTGGTGGTCGGGCCAGAGGCACCGCTGGCGGAGGGGCTCGTGGACGTGCTGGCGAGCCAGGGCGTGCCGGCATTCGGGCCCACGCGGGCGGCGGCGAGGATCGAGTCCTCGAAGGCGTATGCCAAGGCGCTGATGCAGCGCGTCGGAGTGCCGACCGCGGCTTTCCGGACGTTCACGGAGCTGGCGCCGCACGCGCGGATGAACGC
>VEPF01000164.1:12622-13423 GCA_012027055.1 Gemmatimonadota bacterium
AGGCAGCGGGGCGCGCGGCGGGCATGGGGGCGGTGGTCGGTGAGTCTGTGGACGAGGCGATCGCGGCCGCGCGCTCGATGCTCGAGGACCGGACGTTCGGCGCGGCGGGCAACGAGGTGGTGGTCGAGGAGTTCATGCAGGGCGAGGAACTGTCGGTGTTCGCGCTCTGCGATGGCGAGCACGCGGTGCAGCTGCTGCCCGCGCAGGACCACAAGCGGATCGGCGAGGGAGACACGGGCCCGAACACGGGCGGGATGGGAGCGTACGCGCCGGTATCGATCGGCACGCCGGCGCTGCTCGACCGGGTGCAACGGGAGATCTTCGCGCCCACGCTCGCGGCGCTGCGGGACGACGACTCCGCTTTCCGCGGCCTGCTCTACGCCGGGCTGATGCTCACCGCGGACGGCCCGAAGGTGGTCGAGTTCAACTGCCGCTTCGGCGATCCCGAGACGCAGGTGGTGCTGCCGCTGCTCGAGGCGAACCTGCTCGCCGCGCTGCTGGCGGTGGCGCGGGGCGAGTCGGTGGCGGGCTGGGAGCCGCGGACGCTGCCTGGCGCGGCGCTGACCACCGTGCTCGCCGCCGGCGGGTACCCGGGATCGGTCCGGAAGGGCGACCCGATCGCGATCCCGGAGACGGTCCTGGCCCGGGATGACGTGGTCGTATTCCATGCCGGCACTGCGCGCTCCGTGAGCGGCGGACTGGTCACGAGCGGCGGCCGGGTGCTGGCCGTGACCGGCATCGGCGACCCGCTGGCGGAGGCGGGCGCGAAGCGCCGCGCGGCCGCGGCCGAGATCCGGTTCG
>VEPF01000034.1:0-515 GCA_012027055.1 Gemmatimonadota bacterium
GATCCAGTGATGGGAAAGCGCCAAAGTAGACGGGCGCCATGGCAGCGTCAAACCAGGCGCACGGCCCGTGCGGCGCTCGCCTCGCGGAACCATGTGCGCACCCGCACGGGCGCTGACTGTCCGCGGGTGCGGGCTCGGGCCTGCCGGCGGCTGAAGAAGGGGCGAGTCAGCGAATTGAGTCGAGCGTCGGCGGCAGGCCGCGGGCGGGCGGGATGCCGCGCTGCATCATGAGCCCGCGGGCGGCGTCCTGGAGTCTCAGCCAGAGCAGGACGAAGTGGGCGCGCTGGCGGCGCGTCAGTACCTGGGCGAGCCGGTTCTGTTCGCGCTGCCAGAGCTGGTGCTCGCGCAGCCGGAGGGCATTCTGCTCCGCGAGCAGCTGATCGAACTGCGCATCGGTGGCGGCCGGGTCGCGCACGGTGAGGGCCAGGCGCTGCCGCAGTCCGGCCGCTTCGGCGTTGAGGTCACGCCGCTCGGCGGCGACTTCCTGGATGATGCGCGTCAGCCTGGCCTGCGCC
>VEPF01000034.1:525-6401 GCA_012027055.1 Gemmatimonadota bacterium
CGCATTTCCTGGCCGGCCTGACGGGCGAAACGCTGGAGCAGCTGGTTTTCCAGCTGAGCGCGGCGGCGGCCCACCGGGTCGCCCGGTCGCTGCGCGGCGGCCGGGAGCACCCAAACCAGCAGGAGCATCATCGGCAGCAGACGTCGCATGATCATGACTCCATCCTGGTCAGCAGCGATTCCAGTTCGGTGTCCGTCAGGTTGGACAGCACCGAGCCGCCGTACACGGCCGGGTCCTCGAGCACGGGCAGGGCTCCGGCGCGGGTCGCTGGGGCCGATGGCGGGTCGGTCGGCCGGTGCTGCCCCGGGCCGAGCGACCGCAGCAGGACACTGCCGCCAATCACGGCCGCGGCCAGGGTCGCGGCCAGGGCAAGCTGCCGGGTACCGAGCCACGCTCGCGGACCGGGTCTGAGGCGCACCCTCTGCAACACCTTCGCCTCCAGGCCGGCCGGCACTCGCGGGACGGCGCCCTGCACCGCCGCGAGCAGCTTGGCCTCGGCCCGGCACTCGAAGCAGGTGGCCAGGTGCTGCGCTACGCTTGAGTCCGGGCTTTCGGCCAGGTGCTCGGGCAGCAGCTCCCGCACCTGCTCACAGGTCAGCGTCCTCATGGCAATAGCTCCCGCAGCCGCCTGATGCCCAGATGATAGTTCACTCTCGCTGCTCCCTCGCTGCCGCCGGCCAGCACCGCGATCTCCCGGAAGCTCAACCCCTGCTGCACTCTGAGCGCGACCGTCAGCCGCTGCTTCGGCGGCAGCAGCGCCAGCGCCCGCTCCACCCGGGCGAGCTGCTCGCGCCGTTCGACCTCACGCCCGGGATCGGCCGGATCGCCGATTTCCCCATCCGCCTCCGTCAGCGCCGTCTCGCGGCTCCGAGTCCAGCGCCGCCCCTGGCTGCGGGCCGCATTGGCGGCGATTCGCAGCAGCCAGGTGCGGAAGCTCGACTCGCCGCGGAATCGCGGCAGCGCCTGCAGGGCATTGACGAAGGTGTCCTGGGTCGCGTCCTCCGCGCGTTCCCGGCGGCCGAGCAGCCGGAACGTCACGCGGTAGACATCCGCCAGGTATCGCCTGACCAGGGCATCCTGCGCGGCGCGGTCACCGGCGCGGGCCGCAGCCAGCAGCGCGCGCTCGGGCTCGCCCGGATCAGGCGCCTCGGTCAAGGCCGTTGCTCTCACGAACGATAGACGCCCGACCGGGAGATTTCGTTAACGGCAACGCCCCAGCCGGCCGCGGCCGGTTGGGGCGGTTGCCAGGTCGGTCAGGTGCGGCCCGGGGGATCAGACCGTCTGCATCATGGGTACGTGGGTACCTTCCGCTACCTGGACCCGCAGATCCTTGGAAGGCTTGAAAACCGGCACCACGCGAGCCGGAACCTCGACCGGGTCACCAGTACGCGGATTGCGCGCCATGCGTGAACGGCGCTTCCGGACCTTGAAGGTGCCAAAGCCGCGGATCTCGATGTGCTCGTGATCCGCCATGGCGTTCTTGATCGCGTTCAGCAGGCCGTCCACCACTAGCGCGCAGTCCTTCTTGGTGATCCCCGGGCCGATCGCCTCGGCCACCTGCTCGACGAGGTCGGCTTTCGTCATGAGTCCTCCCCTGACCGATGTGGGTTCGCGGGCGCCCCTGAGCGCCCGGCCGGGAGCCGCCATGCGTCCCGGCCCTGGTGTAGCCCCGAACTCAGGGCATCTGGTACAACAAGGTCGTGCCGCCGCGCGCCGCCGGCGCCAGCCGCCGTACCAACGCCTGCACCGTGCTCCGCCCGAAGAGCACGTCCCATATGGTCGGCCGCGCCACGGATGGGTACACCGTCCGCGGCTGTTCTCCCAGGTTCGCCATGCGCCCGGCCGCGGCCACAGCCGCGTCCAGGTTGCCGAGCCGATCGATCAGGCGCTCCCGCAAGGCCTGACGGCCGGATAGAATCCGCCCGTCGGCCACCTGCCGCACTGCTGCTTCGGGCAGCCGCCGCTCCTGCGCGACCACCGCCACGAACTGCTCGTAGACATCGCGCACCAGGGATTCGAGCAGGGCCCGGTCTCCTTCGTTCAGCGGGCGGAAAGGAGAGCCCAGGTCCTTGTGCTCGGCACTCTGCACCGTCTGCATGCGCACGCCCACCTTCTGCAGCAGGGCGCTCGCGTCCGGCAATTCCATGATCACGCCGATCGAGCCGGTCATCGAACCCGGCAATGCGAAGATCGAATCGGCGCCCAGGGCCAGGTAGTATCCGCCGGAAGCACCTACGCCGCCGATCGCCGCGATCACCGGGCGCGAGTCCGCTTCCCGCAGCTCGCGCAACGCCGCGTACAGGCTCTGCGCCGGCGCCACCACGCCGCCCGGCGAGTTGATCGCGATCACGAATCCGCGTACTGAGCGGTCCCGGCGGAAGGTTCGCAGCTGATCGAGCAGCTCCCGGTCGTCCGTGATCGTGCCTTCCACCGGCAGGATGGCGATCCGGTTGCCCACGCCCATGCCCCGATCTCCGCCCGCGGCGAAGACGACGGCGAGCACGACGCCGCACAGGGCCATGAGTGAGATCACTGCAACGGCCAGACTGGTGACTACCGACCGTCGGGACACGCGCTTCACGATGCGGGGCAAGCTAGCAGCGAATTATGGCGGCCAGGATAGGTTGCGGTTCCCCGAAAGTCAAGTCTTTTATCGACTTGCGCGCATTGCGTCGATGAAGCGATCGAACAGATAGCGGGAGTCGTGGGGGCCGGGCGCGGATTCCGGATGATACTGCACGCTGAACACCGGCAGCTCCCGGTGCGCCAGCCCTTCCATGGTCTGGTCGTTCAGGTTGATGTGCGTGACCCGCAGTGACGGCGCTCCCTCGACGGCATCGCCGCTGCCCCGCCGGACGGCGAAGCCGTGGTTCTGCGCGGTGATCTCGACCGCGCCGTCCTCGAATCGCCGGACCGGATGGTTTCCGGCGCGGTGGCCGTACAGGAGCTTGAAGGTGGTGCCGCCGAAAGCTCGCCCGATGAGCTGGTGACCGAGACAGATGCCGAAGATCGGCACGCCCTTCCCCGCGAGTTGCCGGATCGCGCTCAGGGCGTGCCCCACCGCTTCCGGGTCACCGGGGCCGTTGGACACGAACAGCCCGTCGGGGCGCAGCTCCAGCACGGCGTCCGCGGTCGTGCCGGCCGGAATGGTCGTGACTCGGCAGCCCCGCTCCGAGAGCAGCTTGAGCGAGTGCCGCTTCACCCCGAAGTCGTACGCCAGCACGTGGAACTGCTCGGCGCCCACGGCGGGTGTGACGTACGCCTCGCGTGTCGAGACCCCGGTGGCGAGGTCCAGCCCGGTCATGCGCGGGTGAGCCTCGATCCGCGCCCGCAGGGAATCCGGAGGAGTATCCGCGGTCGCAATGCCCGCCCGCATCGCTCCCGCCGAGCGCAGATGGCGCGTCAGCGCGCGCGTGTCGACCCCGGTGAGGGCCGCCACTCCCGCTTCGTCCAGATATCCGGAGAGCGGACGGCTCGCCCGCCAGTTGCTGGGAGAGCGCGCCAGCTCCCGCATCACGAAGCCCGCAACCTGCACGCGCCGGGATTCGTTGTCATCCGGGTTCACCCCGTAGTTGCCGATCAGCGGGTAGGTCATGACCACGATCTGCCCGGCGTAGGAAGGATCCGTCAATATCTCCTGGTATCCCGTCATGGAGGTATTGAAGACCGCCTCGCCGAGGGCCGCCGTGGTGCTGCCCACCAGCTCGCCCTCGAACGCGCGCCCGTCTTCCAGCAGCAGGTAACCCGGTTGTGCCAAGCAGCCTCTCGGGGCGGCAGGTGGTTGCACGGACCGCGCGAATCTAGAGGCCGGCGAGACGGCCTTCAAGCGACGTCACTCCGCGAGCTACCCGCGGTTCTTCAGCTCCCGGACGCCCACCGGTTGCCCGCGCTCTGCCGGGGCGCGACGTTTCCGCTTCGCGCTGCGGCCGGGCCGCGGCATCGCGACCACTTCCATCCCGAGCCGCTTGGACCAGATCTGGATATACGCCGACGAGTCCTGCCTGGGTAACCAGTTCAGCGACCGGTCGAACCCGGGCGGTGCCGCCGGCCTGATCGAGTACTGGCGGGCCGGCCGCTGGGTGCGCCGGGATTACTGGTCGAGCGAGTCGGACACGACCAACAACCGGATGGCGCTCTGCAGTGCCATCCGCGGACTGCAGGCCCTCCGGCGGCCGTGCCGGGTGACGTTCATATCGGACTCGCAGTATCTGATCCGCGGCATGAACGAGTGGGTCGAGAGCTGGCAGCGGCGCGGCTGGAAGCGCAAGGGCGGCGACATCGAGAATCTCGAGCTCTGGCAGGAGCTGGTGCAGACCACCGCGCGTCACCACGCGGTCTGGCAATGGGTCCGCGGCCACGCCGGACACCCACAGAACGAGTACGCCAATTTCCTCGCCACCCGCGCCGCCCGCGAGCTCGGCGACTCCGCCGGCCTGGTGACGTCGGGATTCGAGGCGTGGCTGGAACGAGAGCGAGACGAGCGGGAACGGTACTTCGATTTCAACGAGCACGCGCCTCCGTCCGACCGGGAGTGAGGCCCGCTCGCGGCGGCGGCAGGAATTGAAAATCCCCCAGGAGCGACACGTCGCGTCCTGGGGGACTTTCTTCCGCTGGCGGGAGTGATCGTATCGTTTCGGCGTCGCCACGTGCGGCGACCGGATCACTGCCCTTACCCTGTTCGCGCGGTCTGCGCTTCAGGTTCCGGGATTCCCCGGGTCTGGCTGCATCCAGCGACCTTGCAGCCGGTCCGAGCGGGCCGAATCTCCGCTCGAACTGCCGACCGTCCGCGTTGCCGCGTCCGGCCGGCCGAGCACTCGAGACGACGACCGCTGCCTCGTATGCTCGTTCGGAAGGTAAGCCCGTAGCACATCGCCAGGCAAGGCCTTCGGCCCCTCTTCACCCCGTGCGCGCAGGCCGTGCCGGCAAGGCCTTCGGCGGCCTGCCGCCTGCCGCAGGGTGGCACTGCGCAGGCCCGGGACGTGGGCGCTGACGGAATCAGCCCCGCGTCAATCGTACAGGCGCCGGTCGAACACCGCCGCAAGGCAGTGCGCGACCTGTTCGGCCACGGCCGCCAACGGGGGAGCGATGCCCAGCACGCGGGCCATCGAGGTGACGCCGTGGTCGCGGATGCCGCAGGGCACGATGGTGCGGAAGTAGTCCAGGTCGGGATCGACGTTGCGCGCGAAGCCATGCGAGCTGATCCAGCTGCTGGAGACGCGCACGCCGATCGCGGCGATCTTCTCTTCCCCTACCCACACGCCGGTGAGGCCGGGCTTGCGCGCGGCCACGATACCGAAGCGCGCGAGCGCGCGCATGAGCAGCTCCTCGAGGTCGCGCACGTAGCGGTGCAGGTCGCAGCGATCGGGTTTGAGATCCAGGATGGGATACCCGACGAGCTGGCCGGGACCGTGATAGGTGACATCGCCGCCGCGGCCCGCCTCGAAGAGCTCGACGCCGAGCGCGCGCCGCCGGCCCTCGTCCACGAGCACGTGCTCGGGGTGGGCGGAGGTGCCCATGGTGATGACGTGCGGGTGTTGCAGGAGCAGCAGCTGATCGTCGATTTCCCGGTTACGCCGCCGCGCCACGAGCTGCTGCTGCAACTCGAGCGCGGCGGCGTAGGGTACGAGCCCGAGCCGCTGCACGCGCAGGGCGCGGAGCGGCTCAGGCGTCGTCAGGGAAGCCGTCGAGCACGGCCTTGAGCCGGGCGAGGAAGCGGGCGGCATCGGCGCCATCGACGATCCGGTGGTCGTATCCGAGGGAGAACATACAGCGCTTGCGGATGGCGATCATGTCGGTGCCATCGGCCTCGATGCCGACTGGCTTCTTCTCGATCGCGCCGGTGCCCAGGATGGCCGCCGAACCCACGGGGATGACCG
>VEPF01000034.1:6411-8035 GCA_012027055.1 Gemmatimonadota bacterium
CTTGCGCTCGCGCGCGCGCTGCGCGAGGTCGGTGATGCGCCGGGCGACGCCCACCAGGTTGAGCCCGTCGGCGTCGCGGATCACCGGCACGATCAGCCCCGGATTCAGGTCCACGGCGATGCCGATGTTGACGTTGCCCCGGTAGATGATGTTCTCACCGGAGATGGTGGCGTTGACGGTCGGGAACTCCGGCAGCACGTGCGCCACGGCCCACGCGACGAACGCAGTGTAGCTCACCTTCACGCCCTGCTGCTCCCACCTGGCCTTCGCGCCCGCGCGCACGCGATCGATCTGCCCGAAGTCGATCTCGATGAAGCTGTGCACATGCGCCGCGATTCGTTTCGCCCGCACCATGTGCTCGGCCGTGAGCCGGCGCATGCGGTTCATGGGCTCGACGCGGTCGCCGGGACGGACCGGGAACTCGGGATGGCGCACCTGGCCGTAGAACACGTCCCAGAGCGCGGCGGCCGAGAACGCCCCGCCGGCAGGCGGCATCGGTGCGGAAGGGGTACCCGCCGGCTGCGGCCGGGCCTCAGCTGCTTCGCCCTTCTCGATGTAGGCCAGGATATCCTGCTTGGTCACCCGCCCGGCGTGTCCGCTGCCGGCCACCGCCGCCAGGTCCACGCCCCGCTCTTCCGCGATGCGGCGCACCACCGGAGTCGAACGTCTGCGGAGGCGTGCTTCCGCGCTTTCCTCTCCGCGCGACGTCGGTTCGGCTGGCTGGACCGTGGCCGGCACCGTTGCCGTGGGCGGGGCCGCCACCGCTGCGAGCGGCGGGGCCGACTCGGCGACCGGGAGCACCGGGGCGGCTGCGGCCGCGGCCGCGGCGCCGGCCTCGGTCTCGATGTAGGCTAGCACGGTGCCGACCTCCACCGTGCGTCCTTCCGGGACCGCGATCTCGATCAGTCTGCCGGCGGCGGGAGCCGGGATTTCGGCGTCCACCTTGTCAGTGGAGATCTCCAGGAGCGGCTCGTCGCGAGCCACGTCCTGCCCGACCTGCTTGAGCCACTTCGAGACGGTGCCCTCGGCGATGGACTCGCCCATCTGGGGCATTGGCACATCGATTCGCGCCATAAGGCTCCGGATAGTTGCGGTTCAACGGCCAGCCAGGTGGCGGCAGGCGGCAATCATACGGGCCGCCTGCAGCCGGAGACAGTCCTCGGTCTGCGGGCCGTACCGCCTGGCGCGCAGCGCACCGGACGCCGTCGATGCTGGCGGCCCGGCCCGACGGCAGCAACGTGCGCGAAACGGCAGTTCGGCCGTCGCCGTCCCCGCCGGCCCGCATCGTGACTACGGCAATCCCCGCCGCCCTCGACGAAACGGCCCGGCACACTCGCGTGCGCCGGGCCGTGCGGCAGCGAGAAGGAACGGGCTCAGCGGTTGCCCGGCGGGGTCTGCGCTGGTGCCTGCGGCTGCTGCTGCCCGCCTGCCGGGGCCGGGGCGCCGCTGGTAGCCGGCTGGGCCGGCGCGGTCCCCGGAATCTGGACCGGCTGAGGCGCCGCGGCGGGGGCGTCCTGCTGCAGGCCCCGCAGCACGGATTGGGGACGCTGCGCCCGCGAGGACAGCACCGACAGCGTCACGGCCAGGAACATGGTGATGGCCCCGACAAATGGCGCATAAAACA
>VEPF01000034.1:8045-11323 GCA_012027055.1 Gemmatimonadota bacterium
CACCGACAGCGGCACGGCCAGGAACAGGAACAGGCCCCCGGGCACCCAGGTCGCCTTCGTGAGCAGCGTGGCGGCCTGCCGGCCGCCAATGAGGGAATCGGTCCCGGCGCTGGCGCCACCCATGGCAGCGAGGCCACCGCCCTTTCCTGCCTGCAGCAGCACGACGACCGCGAGCAGAGCCCCGTCGATGATCAGCAGGACCAGCAGAAACTCGAACACGAGTACACTCCTAAGTGTCGTGAAAACCAGCCTTGTAAGGTCGAAAGCCGGCGCGCTCGTGTCAATGGTCGCCCGGCCCGGGACCCGGTTTCTCGCCAGGAGCCGGCTGCCGGGGGCACAACACCGTCGCCCGGCAGCCGGCCTGCGCGGTCCGGCCGCGGCAATGGCCGCGACCCCGCCCGGATCCAGGCTTGCGCCCCCCACGAGCAGGCCGTCCACGTCGGCGGCAGCAAGCAGCGCGTGGGCGTTGGCCGGCTTGACGGACCCGCCGTAGAGGATCGGAGTGACGTCCGCCCGCGTGCCGATCCGGGTGCGCAGTTGTTCGCGGAGGAAGCCGTGGGCGGCGGCGGCATCGGCAGGTGTGGCGTTTACGCCGGTGCCGATGGCCCAGACCGGTTCGTAGGCGATCAGGAAATCCGCATCCGCCGGGATGGGCCCGGTGGCGGCCTCCAGCTGGCGGAGCAACACCTCCTCGAGCTGCCCGCCCTGCCGCTCTTCCAGCTTCTCTCCCACGCAGATGACCGGCGTGAGGCCGGCACTCAGGACTGCCCCCACCTTCCTGGCCACCTGGGCGTCCGTTTCCCCGAAGACGTGGCGCCGCGCGGAGTGGCCGATGAGCGCGAACCGTGCGCCGGCAGCAGCCGCCATGGGCGCGGAGATCTCGCCTGTGAACGCCCCCTCAGGCTCCCAGTAGACGTTCTGCACCCCCAGCCCGATCTCCGGCCGCGCGTGCAGGGCAGCGGCCGCGGCGGTCAGGGAGAGAGCCGGCGGAAAAATGGCCACTTCCAGGTCCGGCAGAGTGCGGTGCTGCCGGAGGAACTCCTCAAAGAACCGCACGGTGTCCGCAGGTCCCTTGAACATCTTCCAGTTGCCCGCGATGACGCGGCGCCGGCTGCTGGTCACGCCGCGACCTCCGCGTCGTCCAGCACGTCGACGCCCGGCAGCACGCGACCTTCGAGGAACTCGAGCGAGGCCCCGCCGCCGGTGGACACGTGGGTCATGCGGCCGGCCAGGCCGGCCTCTTCGACCGCAGCCGCCGTGTCACCGCCGCCGACCACGGCGACCGCGCCACCGGCGGCGGCCTCGGCGAGGGCGTCAGCCAGGCTGCGGGTGCCGGAGGCGAAGGCGGCCACCTCGAACATGCCGACCGGCCCGTTCCACAGGATGGTGCGGGAACCGCGGAGGATGTCCGCGAAGACCGCCACGCTCTTCGGGCCCACGTCGTACACGGCCAGGTCGGACGGGATGGCAGCGCGCTCCACCACCTGCGTGGCGACGCCGGCCGTGGCTTCCGCGGCCACGATGCAGTCCACGGGCAGGACCAGCTTGGTGCCCGCCCGGGCCAGCAGCCCGCGCGCCATCTCGATCTTGTCATCCTCGACCAGCGACTTCCCGGTTTCCAGCCCCATGGCCTTGAAGAACGTGTTGGCCATGGCACCGCCGATCAGCAGGTGATCGACCTGCGGGAGCAGCTTCTCGATCACGTCGATCTTCCCGGAGATCTTGGCCCCGCCCAGAATGGCGGCGAACGGGCGTTGCGGATCCGAGAGGGCCTGACCCAGGAAGCGAAGCTCCTTTTCGATCAGGTAACCGGCCACCGCCGGCTTGCCCGCCTCCTTCATCACGCGCGCCACGCCCTCGGTGGTGGCGTGCGCCCGGTGGGCCGTGCCGAAAGCATCGTCCACGTACAGGTCGCCGTACCGGGCCAGAGCGGCACTGAACGCGGGGTCGTTCGCTTCCTCCTCGGCCTGGAAGCGCACGTTCTCCAGCAGCAGGATCTCGCCTGGCTTGAGGGCGGCCACCGCGGCCTGGGCCTGCTCGCCCAGGATGTCCGGCACGAAGCTGACCGGCGCGTCGATCAGCTCGCGCAGGCGGTCGGCCACGGGCGCGAGGGAGAACTCGGGCTTCCACTTCGCCTTGGGACGACCGAGATGGGACGCCAGCACGAGGGCGGCCCCGTTCTCGACCAGGTGCTTCAGGGTGGGCAGGCTGGCGCGGATCCGGGTATCGTCGGTCACCCTGCCGTTCTCCACGGGAACGTTGTAGTCGACCCGCACGAACACCCGCTTGCCCTTGAGCGTTCCGGGCGCGAGGTCATCAAGCGTCTGCTTTCTCATACTTTTCCAAACCCTCCATGGGCCATCAGTGTTGTGCACTCAGGAATCGTGTCACCTGCTCGGCCACCAGCCCGGGGCATTCCCAGTTGGGCGAATGGCCCGCCTTCGACAGCACCTGCAGTCGCCCGCCCGCCAGGTGACGGACGGCCGCTTGGGCCTGGACCAGGCGGAAAAAGCGGTCATGCTCCCCCCAGAGAACGAGGACAGGCAACGCCAGCGCCCGCAACTCGCTCCCGGTCAGGACCTCGCGCTGACCGCGCCAGCCAGCGAACAACTGCAGCGGCCGCCGCGAATGCGCGCGGCCCACGGCCGCGAGCCAGCCCACGAGCGCCCGTTCGTGGTCCGGCGCCAGGGGCGTGCTGGTGAGCAGCCGCCTGAGCAGCCAGCGGCTGCCTCGCTCTGCCGGCCGCATGGTCAAGGGCGCGAGCAGAGGGCGCGTGCCAACCCGCACGGTCCAGGGAATGCCGCGCGCCAGGCCGGCGCTGTCGAGCAGCACCAGGCGCTCCACGCGCTGCGGAAAATGCTGCGCCAGGCGGAGCGCGGCCAGCCCGCCGAAGGAGGTACCGAGCACGGATACGCGCGCCAGCCCGAGCGCGTCCAGCACCGCGGCCAGCAGGTGCGCGGCCTGAGGGCCGAGCGGCGGTCGCGGCGGAATGTCCGGGCTCAGACCGAACCCGGGCAGGTCCGGAGCGACCAAGCGGAAAGAAGGCCCCAGCAGCGGAAATAGACGGTACCAGTTGGCGCCGCCCCCGCCCCCACCGTGAAGCAGCAGCAGCGGCGGACCGGCGCCCGCCTCGAGGAAGTGCCACGGCACCCCTCCGACCAACACCCTTCGGCTGGCGACGGCCGCGGGCGCGAGCGCCAGCAGCCGTGCCATGGCTTGCCGCACCTCATCCATGACCGACACCATAAAAGCAAACCGGCCACGGTGCGATCCCGCAC
>VEPF01000034.1:11333-11743 GCA_012027055.1 Gemmatimonadota bacterium
CCAACAAAGCAAAACGGCCACGTCGCGATCCCCCACCGTGCCCGCCCGGCTGCGCTGCCCGCGGATCAGGCCGCCTCGCCGACGACCTGCACCGCCAGGCGCACCGCATCCCGACCGCGGGTGGTCACCTCCAGCGCGGTGTCGCAGTAGCTGCAGTCGAGGATCCGCGAGCTTTCGTCAGCGGACAGCTCGATCGCATCCCGATGACCGCACACCGGGCACCGGTAGGTGCCGTAGAGCTGGTCGCGTGCCGTAGTTGCCATCATGGTACCTCCAGCCCCTTGAGAATGCAGGCTCGCGACAAGGGGGAGCACGGCATTCCGCCGGGATAGGGGGTGGGACAACTGCGCAACATTAATACCGGCCGGGTGGCCGGTCAATCAGGCCGGGGCGGAATCAGTTGCGGGGGG
>VEPF01000034.1:11864-13322 GCA_012027055.1 Gemmatimonadota bacterium
GGCCGCAACTGATTTTCCTACATATATTTAGCCCGCTGAGGCTCAGAGCGTCTCGGAGATGTAGGATGCCAGGTCCACGCAACGGACGGAGTAGCCCCATTCGTTGTCGTACCAGGACATAACTTTCACCATCCGCTTACCCATTACGAAGGTGGACAGCAGGTCCACGATCGAGCTGGCGGGGTTGCCGGTGTAGTCGATGCTCACCAGCGGGCTGTCGGAGGCCTCGAGATAGCCCTTGAGCTCGCCGGCAGCATAGTCCCGGAAGGCCTGGTTCACCTCGTCCACGGTGACATCCCGCTCGACTTCGACGACCAGGTCGACCACGGAGACGTCCGGGGTCGGGACGCGCATGGCGATGCCGTCGATCTTGCCCTTGAGCTCGGGGAAGATCAGCGAGGTGGCCTTGGCTGCGCCGGTGGTGGTCGGGATGATGGACATGGCGGCCGCGCGGGCGCGCCGCAGGTCCTTGTGCGGCAGGTCCAGGATGTTCTGGTCGTTGGTGTAGGAGTGCACCGTGGTCATGAGGCCTTTCACGAACCCGAAGCGCTCCTTGATGACCTTGACCACCGGCACGAGGCAGTTGGTGGTGCAGCTGGCGTTGCTGATGACGTGGTGCTCGGCCGGCTTGTAGTTCTGGTGATTCACCCCCATCACGAGCGTGATGTCCTCGCCCTTGCCGGGCGCGGTGATGATCACCTTCCGGGCGCCCGCGGTGAGGTGCTTGGCGGCGTCATCGCGCTTGGTGAACTTGCCCGTCCCCTCGAAGACGATGTCGACGCCCAGGTCCTTCCAGGGCAGAACGGCCGGGTCCTTCTCGGCGGATACGCGGATCAGATCGCCGTCCACCACGATGCCGCCCTCGGCGACCTCGACGGTGCCGGGATAGCGGCCGTGGACCGAGTCATACTTGAGCAGGTGAGCGAGAGTGGCGGCATCGGTGATGTCGTTGACGGCGACGAAGTCGAAATTGGCGCCGTTCTTCTTGGCCGCGCGAAGGACCAGGCGTCCGATGCGGCCGAAGCCGTTGATCGCGACGCGGGTGCGGCGGGTGGTGTTGGCCATGCTGGCTCCGAATCAAATGTGGATCAGCCGTCGCGCATCCAGGGCGCGCGCGAAGGTCACGAGGCGAATGCAGCATGCGCCGGCGGCGCTCAGCGTCCGGGTACACTCGGCTGCCGTGGCCCCGGTCGTGAGGACATCATCGACCAGAATGACGTGGGCCCCGGGCAGGCGCTCCGCGACGCCGGCGGCGACTGCAAACGCGCCCGCCACGTTAGCCCTGCGGGCGGCGGGCTGCAAGGCGGTCTGGCTGCCAGCGGCGCGCATTCTTGCGAGCACGGCCGCGCACTGGCGGCCGGAATGCCGGGCGAGCGCCTCCGCCAGCAGTCCGGCCTGGTTGTAGCCGCGCGTGCGCAGGCGGGAGCCGGTGGTGGGAACGGGGGTGCAGAGGGCAGG
>VEPF01000208.1:0-3154 GCA_012027055.1 Gemmatimonadota bacterium
AACCGCCTCTTCCCCCGTCGCGACCGGCAGCGAAGCCGGGGCTACGCTCAGCGTCCGCCGGGTTAACTCATTATCGGTTAATGACATGGGACATCCGGCCCGGGGGCGCCGCAGAAGGGGGTTACATTCGCCCACCAGGTCTTTTTATATTGGGCGAGTTATGATCGAAACCGTTTCGAGGGGATACGGGGTGCGGCAGAAGGGTCCGCTTGGGCCGCACGAATTCCTCAGGTAAAAGCAGCAGGGTCGGCGAGCGAGCCGGACCGGCTGCTTTTTCATTTTGCCACCCGATCCAGGTGTCGAAGCGTATGTTCGTGAATTCCCGCGCGTTGGACTCGTTCGACCAGTATCTCTACGACGTCGAGAAGTACCCGCTGATCGAGGACCCGTCCGAGGAGCGCGAGCTGGCACGCCGGGCGCGGACCGGTGACAAGGAGGCCGCGGAGCGGCTGGTCACGGCCACCCTGCGCTTCGTCATCTCGTACGTGAAGAAGTACCAGGGGCGGGGTCTGGGGCTGGCGGAGCTGGTGTGCATCGGTAACGAAGGGCTGTTGAAGGCAGTCAAGAAGTTCGATCCCGACAAGGGCGTGAAGTTCATCTCGTACGCGGTGTGGTGGATCCGGCAGACGGTATTGCAGGCGCTGGCGGAGCAGACCCGTTCGGTGCGCATTCCGCTGAACCAGAACTCGAACCTGGTGAAGCTGTCGCGCACGGAGACCGCGCTGACGCAGCTGCTGGGCCGCTCGCCGACGGACCAGGAGATCGCGAACGAGATGGGCGAGCCGGTGGAGACCGTGCGCGCGCTGCGGCGCGTGGCGGCGTCCGAGCTCTCGCTGGATGCGCCGATCGATCGTGGTGATCGCGACAGTGCGTCGTTCGGCGAGCGCTTCGCGGGCGCGGAAGCGGAAGACATCGAGGAGACCGTCGAATCGCAGGCGCAGCGCGAGTTCCTGGATCGCATGTTCGAGAAGTACCTGACCGAACGCGAGCGCAAGATCCTGTACCTGTACTACGGTCTGGATGACGGCGAGGAGCGCACGCTCGAGGAGATCGGCTCGCTACTCGGCGTCACGCGCGAGCGCATCCGCCAGATCCGGAACCGCGCGTTCGAGAAGCTGCGGGAAAGCCCGGATGGCGAGGCGCTCAGCACGTTCTGGAGCGCGAACTGAGAGCGACCCGGACGCGGCACTGCAGGGAGGCCGGCGCGGCAACGCGCCGGCCTCTGTGTTTGGCAGCCCTGTGTGCTGCGCCGCCGCGCGGTGGGCGCGCCGGGCCCTCGCTCGTGGCGGCGCTGGCCGTGGGCGCCGGGCGGTCCGGGCTTCGCATTTGTTCGGGCTCGTGGTAGAATGGCCCTGTGGTAACGGATCGGAGTAATCGGTTGCGCAGGCGTGGGCGGTTCCTCTCTCTGCTGCTGCTTGCGGCGCTCGCGGGGCCGGCGGCCGGGCAGACGGACGGCGGCTGGAACGGCGAGCACGCGCTCGACCTGATCGCGCGCGCGCGTGCCCGGCGGCTGCTGCCGCTGGCGGACACCACGCTCCGCAACTACCGCGCGCGCGCCGAGGGCTTCGTCTACTTCTTCCTGGATCGTGCCGAGTCGGAGGAGCGCACGCTGGTCAAGACGGACCAGGTCGCGCTCGAGCTGTACTGGGCGCAGCCGGATCTCACCAAGCAGCGGATCGTGGGGCTGCGCGATCGCAGCCGGCTGCCCAACCGGATGTACTACCACCTCGATCACCTGACGGTGGTACAGAACGGGTTCGGCGATGTGATCCGGATCGGTGATGGCGACGAGGTGCGCGACGTGCCGCACCCGGCCGCGCGCAGCGCGGAGGCGGTCTACGATTTCCGGATCGCCGACTCCCTGGAGCTGCGCATGGCGGGAGTGAGCGCGCCGATCCGGGTGTACGAGCTGAACGTGCGACCGAAGCGCACGGACCGCTCGGCGCTGGTGGGCTCGATCTTCGTGGACCGCGCCACCGCGGACATCGTCCGCATGACCTTCACCTTCACGCCCGCATCGTACGTCGACCGGCGGCTCGATTACATCCGGATCTCGCTGGACAACGGCCTGTTCGAGGGCCGCTACTGGCTGCCCAACGAGCAGCGGTTGGAGATCCGCAGGCAGCTGCCCGAACTCGACTTCGCGGCCGGCGCGGTGATCATGGGACGGATGCGGATCACCGACTACACCTTCAATGACTCCCTGCCGCCCGCGCTGTTCACCGGCTACCTGGTCGAGGCCGCGCCGCACGGGCAGCGCGAGAGCTATCCGTTCGAGCGCGACCT
The DNA here is from genome assembly GCA_012027055.1 of Gemmatimonadota bacterium. Taxonomy (GTDB): domain Bacteria; phylum Gemmatimonadota; class Gemmatimonadetes; order Longimicrobiales; family RSA9; genus VEPF01. Next base: position 2,287 of record VEPF01000208.1, read on the forward strand.
CTACGCCGATCTCGACGAGGCCGGGCTGAAGCCGGCGCCGGAACTGGCGGAGCTGCGCGCACAGGCCGCCGAGCTCCTGCGCGGCCAGCGCCTGAGCGGGCTGCCGCGGCTGCGCCTGCAGCTGGCCAGCGCCTCATCCGCGTTCCGCTACAATCGCGCCGAAGGCCTGTTTCTGGGCGGCGGGGCCACTTACTCGCCGCGGTCCGGCTGGACCCTCGACACTCGTGGCGGCTACGCCTTTGGTTCCCGACGCCCGAGCGCAGCCGTGCGCCTCCGCCACGGTGGCGAACGCGGCGAGTTCTCGCTGTCCGGCTTCGTGAACGAAACGCGCGACCTGGGCATCTCGCTGCCGCTCGCGCCCGCGCTCAACACGCTCTCGGCCGCGTTGCTCGGCGACGACTACCTGGACCCGTACCGGGCCGGCGGCGCTCGCGTCTCCTGGCGGCCGGGAGCGCTCGGGGCGTGGCGCCTGGAGCTGGGCGCCTCCGCCGAGCGGCAGCGCAGCGCGAGCCTCGAGCAACTGCACCCGCCCTTCGCCGATTCCGCGGCGTTCCGCCCGGTCCGACCGATCGACGAGGGGAACCAGTACGCGCTCGATGCCCGCCTCGAGCGGCCCGTGCCGGATGCCGGGCAGTCCGCCTGGGGCGCCCGGTTCTCCCTGCTCGGCGGCGCGCTCGACCGGCAGGGTTTCCTGCGCGGCCTGGCCGACGTCACGCTGCGGTTGCGCAACCAGCGCCAGTCGCGCACGCTGCAGGTGCGCGCGCTGGCGGGCGCCACGTCCGGCGTGTATCCCGCGGCCCAGCACCTGTTCCTGCTCGGCGGCGCCGGCACGCTGCCCGGTCACGACTACCGCGCCTTCGCCGGCAGC
>VEPF01000208.1:3164-13290 GCA_012027055.1 Gemmatimonadota bacterium
CCTGCTGCGCCCCTGGATCCGCTACCGCCTGGTGGGCGCGGCCGGCGCCACTGGTGGTCTGTCCGGCCCGACGCGCCGGGCCTGGCGCGAGTGGGACACGCACGGCACGAGAGGACCCGAGTTCTCCGTGGGCGCAGGGGTCTCCCTGTTCTGGGACATCCTGCGCATCGACCGGATGCGCGGCCTGGGCGGCGGACGCTGGGTGTTCCAGCTCTCCGCCAGCCCGGACTTCGGCGACATCAGCTGACGCTCAGGCGACCAGCTCCTCTGCTTCCGCGTCCTCCAGCGCCGCCGCCTTGCCGGTCGGGGCGCCCAGCAGCACCAGCTCGCGCACGTTCACTTCCGCCGTCGGCACGCTCACCCCGTTGCGCTCGAAACTCGCGTACTCCATCCGCCCCTCGACGTACACGCGATCGCCCTTGCGCACGTAATCCTCCGCCAGCTGCGCCAACCGGTCCCACAGCGTCAGTCGATGCCATTCCGTCCGCTCCTCCAGTCCGCCATCGCGCGGGATGCGCCGGCTGGTCGCGAGCGACACGTGCGCCACCTTCGTTCCCGCACTCGTGGTCTGCACGTCCGGATCACGACCGACGTTGCCCACCAGGATCACCTTGTTGACTGACCGACTCATGACGACCTCCGCTGTAGAAGAAAAGACCAACCGATGTGTCGCGAAGGTCACTGCGCGGGCGGGGCACAGCCATGGCACGACCGGCCAGCATACGGCAACGGCATCGGTTTCGCACGAAGGAGCACGAAGGTACGAAGCACGGATTTCTCCTGTGCTACTTACGATGTCAGCCCGACCCGGGATGCTGCGGACACGTCCCGGACCCGGACGCCGCTGGGTGTTGAACAATGAAGTCCGTTCCTGGTGCCTTCGTGCTCCTTCGTGTCTTCGTGTGAGTCCGATGTCCGCTACTTGCACTCGTACCACGACTCGCCGGCTCCGATCTTGACCTCGAGCGGCACGCTCAGCGGGAAGGCGTGCTCCATCACGTCCTGCACGAGCGCGCGCGTGGCAGCGAGCTCGGCGGCGGGCACCTCGAACAGGAGCTCGTCGTGCACCTGCAGCAGCATGCGCGCGCCGCTTCCTGCGGCCGCGAGGCGGCGGTGGATGCCGATCATGGCGAGCTTGATGATGTCGGCGGCGCTGCCCTGCACCGGGGCGGTGGGGGCGGCGCGCGCGCCGAACTGGCGGATGCTGTAGTTGCGGCTGTTGATCTCGGGGATGTAGCGCCGGCGCCCGCTGATGGTTTCCACGTACCCGCTGGTGCGGGCGCGCTCGATCTGTTCATCCAGGTAGCGCCGGACGCCCGGGAAGCGCTCGAAGTACTGGTCGATGAACGCGCGCGCTTCAGCCTGCGGTATGCCCAGTTGCTGCGCGAGCGCGAACGGGCCCTGCCCGTAGATGGTGGCGAAGTTGACGGTCTTGGCGTCGGCGCGCATCCGGGGGGTGACTTCCTCGACCGGCCGGCCCCAGATCACGGCGGCGGTCTGCCGGTGGATGTCCTGGCCGTTGCGGAAGGCCTGCACGAACGCTGCATCGCCGGAGAAGTGGGCGAGAATGCGCAGCTCGATCTGCGAGTAGTCCGCACCCAGGAAGACGTGGCCGTTGGCGGGGATGAAGCCGCGCCGGATTTCCGCTCCCTGCGCCGTGCGGATCGGGATGTTCTGCAGGTTCGGGTCGGTGGACGAGAGCCGGCCGGGTGCGGCCACCGTCTGGTTGAAGCTGGTGTGGATGCGGCCCGTGCGCCGATTGAGCAGCTGCGGCAGCGCGTCCACGTACGTCCCCTTGAGCTTGTCCACCTGGCGCCACTCGAGCAGCAGCCGCGGCAACTCGTGCCCCTGCGCCGCCAGCTCCTCGAGCACGCCGGCGTCCGTGCTCGCGCCGGTCTTGGTCTTCTTCAGCGCGGGCAGTCCGAGCTTCTCGAACAGGATGGAGCGGAGCTGCTGGGTAGAACCGATGTTGAACGGCTCGCCGGCCACCTTCCAGATCTCGTCCTGGATCTGCTGGAGCTCGCGCGCGAGGCGCGCCCCGAGCTGCGCGAAGAACGGCGCGTCGATGCGGATGCCCACCCATTCCATCTCGGCGAGCACCGCCACCAGCGGCAGCTCGATGTCCCGGTAGAGCGGCAGCAGCTCGAAGCGGTCCAGCTCGTCGGTGCAGAGGGCGCGCAGCGCCAGCACCGCGTCCGCCTGTGCCGCCGCGAACGGCAGCACCCGGTCCGGGGCGCATTCCGCCAGTGGGGCGGCCACGCGCCCCTTGCCGCAGAGCTCCTCGCGCGAGGTGGTGCGGCGGTTCAGGTGCTGCAGGGCGAGCGCATCGAGGCCGTGCTCCCGCCCGCCGGGGTCGAGCACGTACGAGGCGAGCATGACGTCGCAGGTCAGCCCGCGCAGTCCGACGCCCGCGGCGCGCAGCCGCAGCAGGTCGAGCTTCAGGTCATGGCCCACCTTGCCGACCCGCTCATCCTCCAGCAGCTCGCGCAGCGGGCGCAGTGCCTCGCTGGCGAGCGGCGGCAGATTGCGCACCTGCACGCCCTCCAGGTCCAGTACTCCCGGCCGGCGGTGCGCCAGCGGCAGATACCAGGCCCGCCCCGGCGCGAGCGCCAGGGCTACCCCGAGCAGCTCCCCGCCCAGGGGACCGTCGCCGCCCACGGTGCGCAGCGCCGCCCAGCCCTGTGCGCGCGCTTCGGCGAGCAATGGCGCGAGGGCTTCCGGCTCGTCGAGCAGCGCGTAGCCGGGGGCCGCGGCGGGCGCGGCGGCGCTCACCGCGCCGTTGGCTTCCGGAGCGGACGTCGCATACTCCCGGACCAGCGACCCGAACTCGAGCTCCAGGAAGACGCGCGTCAGGCGCTCCCGGTCCGGCTCACTGACCCGCAGCTGCTCCGGTTCCAGGCGGATCGGCAGGTCCGCCATGATCGTGACCAGCTCCTTCGAGAGCCGGATCTCCGCCGCACCGCTCAGCAGCGACTCCCGCGCCCGCCGGTTCGACACCTCGGCCGCGCGCGCCAGGATGTCCTCGACGTGGCCGAACTCCTCGATCAGCGCCAGCGCCGTCTTGGGACCAATACCTTTCGCGCCCGGGATGTTGTCGCTGCTGTCCCCGATCAGCGCGAGGTAGTCCGTCACGTATTCGGGAGCCACGCCCAGCCGCTGCGACGCGTTGCGCCGATCGATCCACTCCTCCTCCACGCCCGCGCTGCCGCCGCGCCCCGGGTTGAGCAGGCAGACGTGGTCCCCGAGCAGCTGGTAGAAGTCCTTGTCCCCGGACACGATCACCGCTTCCAGCCCTGCTCCCGCCGCCTGCCGCGCGAGCGTGCCGATCACATCGTCCGCTTCGTGGTCCGGCACCTCCAGGATCGGGATCCGGAAGCCCTCGATGATCTCGCGGATGCGCGGCAACGACCACGCCAGGTCGGCCGGCATCTTCTCGCGCGTCGCCTTGTACGCGGGGTAGCGCTCGGTCCGCTTGCTGCTGCCCGCGTCCAGCACCACGCCCAGGTACTCGGGGCGATGTTCCTCCAGCAGCTTCTTGAGGAAGCGCGTGAAGCCGTATGCGGCCGAGCTGTTCTCGCCGCGGGATGTGGTCAGCGGCCGATTGATGAGCGCGAAATACGCGCGGTAGATGAGCGCGTAGCCGTCGATCAGGAACAGGCGTGGCCGGGTGCCGGGCGGTACTTCGACCATGGTATCTCCGGGAGCGTGCGGGTGTGGCATGATACACCGGCGCGCCCCGGCTGGGCACCTGCACACCCGGGCACGGAAGCGCACCCGCGGCCGGATGTCAACGAGCCCCGCGCCGGTGCACGCGGGGCTCGTCTGCGGACGGCTTTCGATGCCTACTGGGTTGCCATCGGGGGCCGGCCAGCGCCGGCTTCACGGTGCGACCGCAATGGCCCGGAAGAGGAACTTACGCCGCCGAGACCGAGGGGCGCTGTACGTTCGCAGCCTGCAGGCCCTTGTCGGTCTGCTTCACCTCGAACTCCACTTCTTCACCTTCGGCAAGAGTCTTGAACCCCTCCATCGTGATCGCCGAGAAGTGCACGAACACGTCCTCGCCGTCCGGTTGTTCAATGAAGCCGTAGCCCTTCGCATCATTGAACCACTTCACCTTCCCTCTGGCCATTGCCCCAGCCTCCTGCCAATGAGTGGTACGCATGCGACAGCACATGCGAGCAGCGAAGGTAGTCCGCCGTTCTTTCGGAAGTCAAGAAAATCGCTTGCGGGAGAAGAGGAATGCACTCCTGGCGAGCACTCGGCGAGATTCCGGGCGCGGCCCGCGGCCGGATCAGGGCACGGACCGGCAACTTGCTGTCCGGCAAGCGCTTGGGGGTACCAGTGCCAAATCCCGGATGCTCCCTGGACCGGCATCCGGGACCACGTGCGGGCAGGGCTGGCTCAGCGGCGCCGGGGTTTCATGCGCTCGGCGACGCCGCGGAAGGCGGAGGCGGATGAGGGCGCCAGCTCGTAGCGGCCGAAGCCGCTGCGATCGATGAACAGGAGGGTCAGCCGGCCGCCCGGGGCACCAGAATACAGCCATTCCTCGGCGTTCGGCTCACCTGTCATGTTGGACGTGTTGATGTAGCGTTCCAGGGCCTGGTCGGGAGTGCCGAGCACGATGTACACCTCGCCGCGATCCGTATCCCAGCCGGCGCGGCCGCCCGGCTCGCGGAACGCCTCGGTGGCATAGCGCACGCGCTGGAAGAACTCGTCCCGGTACTCGTTGATGTCCGTGACCGGCAGCGGGTCCCGCCGGGCCCAGAACTTCTCCCACTGCTCGCGCCGCAGCGCCGGCGTCCCGGCCCGGAGCGAGTCCAGCTCATCCGGGTAGGCGATGTAGCGCAGGAAATCGAGCACCTCGTCGAAGTTGGCCACCATCCACTGGTCGGAGATGGTCAGCACCATGGGAGTGCGGAGCGGTTGCCGGCCCGGCTCGTTGACTTCCACCCAGAGGCGGCCCAGCGGCAGGGCACTGGCCGGCACTTCGCCCACGCCGTAGCGGATCAGGCTGTCGCCCTTCACCAGGGTGGCGTTGGCACTCCACAGGTTCGCGCCCGTCTGGTCGACCACCCGCACCGCGAGCGGCTGCTCGGCCGGCAGGCCGTAGCTCTCGAGATAGACGCGCGGAGATTCGCCGCCGTACGGGACCGCGTGGCGCGGGTTCGTGATCAGGAACGGCTGCTCGGCCCGGGTGGCCCGACCCTCCGCCCGGTAGACCAGCAGCGGTGTGCCCAGCCGGCCGGCCGCCGCGCCGTACGCGGGCACGTCGAGCGTGTCGGTGACGCGGAAGTCGCGTGAGCTGTGGACGTCGGCGGCGTGCAAGCTGACCTCGTAGCGGCCGGGCGGCAGTGCGACCGGCTGCTGAAAGACCACGCTCTCCTCCGAGCGCCCCGTCTCGGCGAAGCTGCCGACCCGCACGGGCTCCCTGCGATCGAGCCGGCCGATGGTGGCGCTGTCCTGCCGGAACAGGGCCGAGACCGTGTATTCCGCGAAGAAGCCGGCCCCCTCCCGCTGGAAGCGCAGCGCACTGTTGGGCAGCGACATGGCCAGCAGCACGAAGGTCGAGTCCACGGGGCCGGCCAGGGTCGACAGGGTGGCCACCACCGGGAACTGGGGAGGTCCCGCGATGAGCCCCATCTCGCCGTAGATCTCGAGCGGACGGGCGAGCGCCTGCGGCCGGGGATCGCCGCCCGCACGGCCAGCGCCTCTCCCGGCACAGGCGCCGATGCCGAGCAGGAGCAGTACCGCCCACGGCAGCCTGCCGCCGCACCGGCATCCTGCCAGCGCGGATCGGGCCACTGCACTCGGGTTACGCGGACGCGCGTTCATGACGGGTGCTCACCGATTTCTGCGCCGCCTCCTGCGGCGGCACGGGCGGGGATCGCCGGCACACGCCCGGGTGCCGCGCGCAGGCGGGAGGTCCGGGCCATGCCCGTAACGGTACCCAGGAACCCTGCCATGGGTGCCCGCCTCCGGATCAGCGCCACGCCGGTTCCTTGATGCACGCCGCGAAGTGCCCGGGCGCCCGCTCGGCAAGGGGCGGGACGAGCCGGACGCAGTCGGCATCCTTGCGTGGGGGCGGGCACCGGGGGTGGAACGGACTGCCGGAGGGCGGCTGGGCGGGACTGGGCATGTCCCCGCTCAGCACGATCCGCGCGCGCGCCTGCACCGGGTCGGGAGTCGGGACGGAGGAGAGCAAGGCGCGGGTGTACGGGTGGCACGGTGTGCCGATCACCTGTGCGGCGCGGCCCAGCTCCACGATGCGTCCCAGGTACATGACTGCGATATCGTGGCTGATGTGCTCGACCACTCCGAGGTCGTGCGCGATGAACAGGTAGCTCAGCTTCAGCTCGCGCTGCAGGTCCCGGAGCAGGTTGAGCACCTGCGCCTGGACCGACACATCGAGCGCGGAAACCGGCTCGTCGCAGACGATGAACTCGGGCTGGACGGACAGGGCCCGGGCAATGCCGATGCGCTGGCGCTGCCCGCCGCTGAACTCGTGCGGGTAGCGCTCGGCGTGCCGGGGCGACAGTCCGACGATGTCTAGGAGCTGGCGCACGCGCGCCTCGCGCGCGCGGCCGGCCGCGAGCCGGTGCACCTGCAGCACCTCGCGCAGCATGTCGCCGACCGTCATGCGCGGATCCAGGGAGCCGTAGGGGTCCTGGAAGACGATCTGCGCGCGGCGTCGCAACTGCCGGAGTTGCCGGCGATCCATGGCGAAGATGTCCTGGCCGGCGAAGCGGGCCCGGCCGGCGGGCGGCTCGATCAGGCGCAGCAGGGTGCGACCGGTCGTGGTCTTGCCTGAGCCGGACTCGCCGACCAGGCCCAGCGTGCGGCCCCGCTCGACCCAGAAGCTGACGCCATCCACGGCCCGCACCGCCCCGACCGTGCGCGCGAAGAGGCCGCGGCGGACCGGGAAGTGTTTGCGCAGGTCGCGGACCTCGAGCAGCGCGTCCGGCGGGGCGGTCGTGTCATCGACCGCCCGCCCGCCCGCCGGCGGAAGGTCCGTGCGGACCGGGCCGCCGGCCGGCGGCATCATGGCAGTTCCGCTCCGGACCGAACGTCCCCGTAGCCCCGCCCGGCCCGCCGTTCCGGGTGTGGCTCCAGCCAGCAGCGGGACGCGCCGCTCCGGCCGTCCAGCGGTATCAGCCCGGGAGCGTGCGCGGCGCATGCTTCCCAGGCGTACGGACAGCGCGGGTGGAAGCGGCAAGTAGGCGGCCATGCCAGGGGCGAGGGCACGGCACCCGGGATCACCGCGAGGCGCTCGGTGGCGTGACCCAGGCGCGGGATGGCGCGGAGCAGCCCTTCGGTATAGGGGTGGTGCGGTTCCCGGAAGACGTCGGCGCCGGGTCCCTGCTCCACGATCTGCCCCGCGTACATGACCAGCACCCGGTCGCAGACTCCGGCGACTACGCCCAGGTCGTGCGTGATCAGCAGGACGGCCATGCCGAGCCGCGCGCGCAACTCCGCGATCAGGTCCAGGATCTGGGCCTGGATGGTGACGTCCAGGGCGGTGGTCGGTTCATCGGCAATGAGCAGCTCGGGCTCGCCGGCGCGCGCCATCGCGATCATGACCCGCTGGCGCTGCCCGCCCGAAAGCTGATGGGGGTAATCGTCGCTACGCCGCTCCGGTTCGGGAATCCCGACCAGTTCGAGCAGTTCCACCGTCCGCCGCCATACCGCCTTTCCGGCCAGGCCGCGGTGGACGCGCAGCACCTCCCCGATCTGCCGACCCACCTGCAGGACCGGGTTGAGCGAGGTCATCGGCTCCTGGAAGATCATGGCGATGTCGGCGCCGCGCAGGGCGCGCAGCCGCGCCCCGCTCGCGCCCACCAGCTCTTCGCCCCGGAACCTGATGGAGCTGCCGGCCATCAGCTCGCCGGGAGGCCGGGGCACCAGCTGCATGATCGAGAGCGCCGTCACGGACTTGCCGCTGCCGCTCTCCCCGACCAGTCCGACGATCTCGCCCGGCTGCACCTGGAAGTCGATGCCATCGACGGCGCGCGCGATGCCGGCATCGGTGTGAAACCACGTGCGCAGGGCGCGCACCTCGAGCAGGGGTCCGGGTCCGGTCGCGGGGGCAGTCACGCGGACCTCAGGCGGGGGTCGAGCGCATCCCGAAGCCCATCGCCGCCCAGGTAGAAGGCGAGCACTACGGCCACGATGATCAGGCCGGGGAACGTGGCCACCCACCAGGCGCCGAGCAGGTTGTCGCGTCCCTCCGCCACCATGCTGCCCCACGCGGGCGTGGGTCCCTGCACGCCCAGCCCCAGGAACGACAGGCTCGCCTCCATCACGATGGTGTTGCCGATGCCGAGCGTGGCGGTAACGATCACGGGCGCCAGCACGTTGGGCACCAGGTGGCGGAGGATGATGCGGGTCCGGCTCATGCCGAGCGCGCGCGCGGCCTGCACATACTCCCGCTCGCGCAAGCTGAGCACGTCGCCGCGCACGATGCGGGTGGTTCCCGGCCACTGGGTCAGGCCCAGCACCAGGATGATCACGGGAATGGACGGGCTGAACAGCGCCACGATCATGATCAGCAGCACCAGCCGCGGGAAGGCCAGCACCAGGTCCGTGCCGCGCATCAGCACGGCATCCACCTTGCCGCCGAAATAGCCGGCGACCGCCCCGATGAGGGTACCGATGGTGACGCTGATGGCGGTGGCAATGAAGCCGATCGACAATGAGATCCGAGCGCCGAAGATGATGCGGCTCAGGATGTCACGCCCGAACTTGTCGGTGCCCAGCCAGTGCGTGGCGGAAGGCGAGAGATAGGAAGTGCGGGCGATGTCGTGCTGGGCGATGGGATCGAAGGGCGCCAGCCAGGGCGCCAGCAGCGCCACGATGTAGAGCAGCACGATCAGCGCGAGGCCCGCGAGCGCGGGCCGGTGACGGCGGAACTGCCGCGCTGCGATGACCCACTGCGAATCGCCTCCCGCCGGCTCCGGCCGGACGTGGCGCCCGGCCAGGTCCCGGAGCGCGCCTACCCACAGCACCAGCAGCAGCGCGGCGGCCGTGACCGCGGCCACGAAGTCATCCAGGGAGGCGTGCTCCCAGGCGAACACCCGCGCGCGGGCCCAGTACAGCGTACCCAGCAGCGCGCTCCACGGCACCACCAGCAGCACGCCGCGGCCCACGGCGCCGAGCGCCAGGTGTCCCGCGCCGGGCAGCAGCGCCGAGAGCAGCAGCGCCCAGCCGGGCGCGCCCGCCGCCCCGCCCGGTCCGGCACCGGGAACCGCGCGCGGTCCGGCGTCAGTCATAGCGGATGCGTGGATCGGCGAGGGCGTAGAGCACGTCGGCGAGCAGGTTGCCGAGCACGGTCAGCACGGCGAAGCAGAAGCTGGTGGCCATGACCAGCGGGTAGTCGCGCTGGAAGATCGCATCCACGATCACGCGCCCCATGCCCGGCCAGGCGAAGATCATCTCCACGAACACGGCCCCGCTGAACAGCAGCGGCAGGTAGAGGCCGAGCAACGTGATCACCGGGATCAGCGAGTTGCGGAGCGCGTGGCGCAGGATCACGGTGCGCTCGGGCAGGCCTTTCGCGCGCGCCGTGCGGATGTAGTCCTGGCGGATGACCTCGAGCATCTGGGCGCGCGTGTAGCGCGCCACGCCCGCGGCCAGCGCGAGCGTGAGCGTGGCCACCGGCAGCGCCAGGTGCAGCAGCCGGTCCGCGATCCTGCCGCCCGTGCCCAGGAATTCGTAGTCGACGCTGGTCATGCCGCTGGGCGGGAACGCCACCGGCCAGCCCCACTGATGCGCCTTCAGCGAGAAGAGCAGCATGAGCATCAGCGCGAGCCAGAATGACGGCATGCTGTAGAAGAAGAGCGCGCCGACGCTGGAGACGCGGTCGAACCACGAGTGCTGGCGCACGGCCTGGAGGACGCCGAGCAGCACGCCGATCAGGAAGACCAGGAAGAGCGCGCTGCCGGTCAGGATCAGCGTATTGGGCAACGCCTCCAGCAGGATGGCCGAGACCGGGCGGGACTGCGCGAAGGAGTAGCCGAAGTCGCCGTGCAGGAAGGCGGCCAGCCATTTCAGGTACTGCACGTGCAGCGGCTGGTCCAGGCCGAGGTTGCGGCGCAGCTGCTCGCGCGCCTCGGCGGGCATGTTCGGATTG
>VEPF01000428.1 GCA_012027055.1 Gemmatimonadota bacterium
GGATGACGTCGTCCTTCGGAGCGCTCCGGGCCTTCCTCGAGAGCGAGAAGAACGTCAGAGACGGTCGCTACCTGGCAGGCGCGGCTGCTTTTGGCCGGGCGATCGCCGAGGACTCGACCTTCTGGCTGGCGTACTGGCGGATGGCGAAGGCGGCCGGGTGGGTGGGGCATACCGTGCCGGCTGAGATCTCAGAGGTTTACCGGGCGCATTCGGCCGAGCTGCCCGAGCGCGATCGGCTGCTGATCGAGGCCGCTCGACTGGAGCCCAGGTCTCGCGTAGACGAGGCGCGGCTGGAAGTGATCCGCCGCTACCCAGACTATGCACCGGCCTGGTGGGACTACACGGACCAGCTCGTCCACGTAGGTGGCTTCTACGGCCATCCGCTCGCAGAGGCCGTGCCGGGACTCGAGCGCATCGCCGAACTGAGCCCTGCCAGTGTTTCGGTCTGGGATCACCTGGCTTTCTGCGCGCTGACGCTGGGCGACAGTGCGGGCCTGACGCGGGCGCTGGACGCGATCGAGCGCCTCCATGCCCGTCCGCTGATCCGGGAGGGCTACGGCTTCGACATGGTCGGCCTGCTGCAGCTCGGGCAACGGCTCAAGTTCGAGGGCGCCGGGACCACTCCCGCAGTGGTCGACAGCGCCCTGCGCATGGCAACCGATGTGAACGAGGTCATTCAGTTGGTCAGGCGGTGGCTGACCATGTTCTTCGCGACCTCATCAGTGCCGGCGCTCCAGCTCGAAGTCAACCAGCAGTTGCTGCTGCGCAAGCCGCCGCGGGAACAGGCCGCACGGCTCCAGCGAGGCAGCGCCCTGGTCTGGGCGATGCGCGGTGCCTGGGACACCGCGTTCGCCGCGTTCGACCGGTATCTGACGGCCGATGCGCCGCCCGGCGGCCGGCTCGAAGCCTATCGGCTGGCGGTGCTCGCTGCGTGGCTGGGCGACATCGAGCCTGAAATTGCCAGCGCTCGCCATGGCGCGGCGGAGCGCGATGCGGCAAAGCCGGCAGATTCGGCCGAGCTGGCCTGGCTCGACGGAGTGCTCGGCGCCGCCCGCAGGGACCCGGCGGCCATCCGCCTAGCCCGCGCGCGGCTCACGGGCAGCGGCGCGCCGAGCGCTGTGCACCTGGACCGATCGCTCGCGGCTTTCGAGACGGAGCTCGGCGGTAGCCGGCGCGCGGCGGCAGAGCAGATGCTCGCTCTGGTCAACGCGACGGGCGACAGCGCCATGGAGTGGCGCTACGCGGCATTTGACGCGGTGACCCGTCTGGCAGTGAGCCAATGGCTGCAGGCGATGGAAGATGCCGGCCGAGCGCTCCCGCCGCTCTACTGGGCCGAGGCCTGGTACACCGGCATGGCCGTCGCCGAGATCAAGGCAGTCGTTTCAGGCCCGGCCGCCCTGCAGCGCGCGCGAGTGGAGGAAGCGCTCGGGCGGAACGTGGATGCGGCGCGCCACTATCGCGATTTCCTGCGCATCTACGACATGCCGACTGCTCGCCATCGCGCCCTGGTCGCGGAGGCGGAGGCGGCGCTGGCGCGCGTGGAGGGGGTCGCAGTGCGCGGTCCGTGAGGCTGAATTCCAGGTGATCACGACGCCCGGACGCGGCGTGGCATCGCGTGCTCCCACCAGGGGTGGCGAATGGACCGCGCGCGATTGACGAAGCGACCAGCAGGCGGGACATTGGACGTCGCCGGCGGTTAGCGGAAGTCTCCAGGGCAGGTTCTAGGGTCTTGTCCGGACATCTGCGGCGAGGCAGCCATGCACATTCTCGGTCAGAGACTGCTGGGGATCTTCATCTTCCTGCTGCTCCTCCTGGTCGTCATCGTCAAGCGTCTGGCCACCGGATCGATCCTGGACAAACCCGAGGGCCCTCCCTTCATCCGGGCGGTGAACGTCTTCAACCTTTTCTTCCTTCTGGTGGTGAACCCGGCAGCGGCCGTGCTGCTCCTGATGGGGAGGCTGCCTGCAGTCGATCCTGCGCACCTCGAGATCGAGAGCGCGGCGGTCCTGGCCCTGTTGGAGAGCCTGGGCCTGCTGCTGTATGCCGGCGGCTTCCTGCTGATGGCGTCCGGCCTGGGCGCGCTGCGCCAGGCCTATCAGCTCGGCGGGCTGCAACCCAGACCGGAGGACGGCCTCGTGGTAAGCGGTCCGTTCCGCCTGGTCAGGCATCCGATGTACGCGTCGGTGCTGGGCATTTCGCTCGGACTGGCGCTGCTGGTCCAGTCCGGGACGGCCCTGCTGGTGTCCGTGAGCTACGCGGGCCTGATCCGGTTCCTGGTGCCGATCGAGGAAGCAGGGCTCGCCAGCGCCTACGGAGAAGCTTACACGGAGTACCGGCGGAAGACCGGCGCCGTGATCCCGTTCGTTCGTTAGCGGTTCCACGTCGCTCCAGCAGGAGTGCCACATGAAGATCCTCACCGTCTTCGCACATCCGAATCCGCGGTCCTTCTGCCACGCCGTACTCGCGCAGTTCACGAAGGGGCTCGAAGACGCGGGGCACAGCAGCGAGGTCGTCGACCTGTACCGCATCCGCTTCGACCCGGTGTTCCGCACGACCGATTTCGCGAGCTACGTGCACGAGGACATCCCGGAAGAAATCCTGGAGAAGATGGACCTCCGGGAACGCGTGCGCGAGCAGATGCACGATCCGGTGCGGCGTTGGCTCGCGAACCGCTGGCTGCGCGGCAAGAACCCGCGCACCATCGCGAAGTTCATCCACCAGCACCGGCCGAAGGACGTGATCGAGCAGTGGGAGAAGGTGAAGAACGCCGACGGGCTGGCTTTCATTGCGCCCGTGTTCTGGCTGCACTTCCCGGCGATCCTGAAGGGCTGGTTCGAGCGGGTCTTCGCCTACGGCGATGCGTATGCGCTCACCCTGGACGGCTGGCACGGCCATGCCGCCGGCCGGGTGCCGCTGCTGCAGCACGAGAAGGCACTGGTGATCAGCACCACCATGTTCGGAGAAGAGGATTACCGGGCCGCCTGGGAAGAGCCGATGAAGCGGGTCATCGACGACTGGGGCCTGCGCTACCCGGGCATCAAGCGAGTCGAGCACGTGTACTTCTACGGCGTGCCCACCGTCGACGCGGAGACCAGGAAGCGTTACCTGGAACGGGCGTACGCGCTGGGCTACGGTTTCGAGGACGCACCGGCCGCCGAGCCCGCCGGCGCGACGGCCTGAGCGGCGGCGGTCGGCGGGCGGATCCGTTATATTGGCGGGTCCCCGGGCGGTTCTTCGAACCCCACAAGCCGATCACACGAACGACGACGACACCGATGAGTTCCTCACCCTCGATCATCTATACCTGGACGGACGAGGCGCCGGCCCTGGCGACGCAGGCGTTCCTGCCCGTGATCCGGGCGTTCGCCGCGGTGACCGGTGTGCCGGTCGAGACGCGCGACATCTCGCTGGCGGGCCGGGTGCTGGCCGCGTTCTCCGACCGGTTGCAGGAAGGGCAGAAGGTGCCGGACGACCTGGCCGAGCTGGGCCGGCTGGTGGACTTTCGGGAAGCCAACGTCATCAAGTTGCCGAACGTGAGCGCGTCGCTGCCCCAGTTGAAGGCGTGCATCGCGGAATTGCAGGCGCAGGGCTATGCGCTGCCGGAGTATCCCGACGAGCCGGCGACGGACGAGGAGCGCTCGATCAGGGCGCGGTACGACAGGGTGAAGGGAAGCGCGGTGAACCCGGTGCTGCGGCAGGGCAACTCGGACCGGCGCGCAGCCGCATCGGTGAAGGCATTTGCCCGCCGGAAGCCGCCGCGCATGCGGGCGTGGCCGGCAGACTCGAAGACGCACGTGTCGACCATGAGCAGCGGTGACTTCCGGCACAACGAGAAGTCCGTGACGCTGCCGGCGGCTACGACCGTGCGGATCGAGCACATCGCGCGGGACGGCGCCGTGACGGTGCTCAAGGGCTCGCTGCCGCTGCAGGCGGGCGAGGTGCTGGACGGCACGTTCATGAGCCGGCGCGCGCTGGTGGCGTTCCTGCGGCAGCAGCTGCTGGATGCGAAGGAGCGCGGCGTGCTGTTCTCGATCCACCTGAAGGCGACGATGATGAAGGTCTCCGACCCGGTGCTCTTCGGGCACTGCGTGCGCACCTTCTTCGAGGACGTGTTCGCGCGGCACGCGGACGCGCTGGAGCAGCTCGGGGCGGACCCGAACAACGGGCTGGGCGACCTGCTCGCCAAGCTCGGGACGTTGCCGGCCGAGCAGCGCGCGGCGATCGAGGCCGACATCAGGAAGGCGTTCGAGACCGGGCCGGACCTGGCGATGGTCGATTCGGCTCGGGGCATCACGAACCTGCACGTGCCGAGCGACATCATCATCGATGCGTCCATGCCGCCCATGATCCGGGACTCGGGCCGCATGTGGAACGCCAAGGGGGAGCTGCAGGACTGCAAGGCGGTGATCCCGGACTCGAGTTACGCGGGCATCTACGACGCGGTGGTCCAGGACTGCCAGGCGCACGGCCAGTTCGACCCTTCGACCATGGGCAGCGTGCCCAACGTCGGGCTGATGGCACAGCAGGCCGAGGAATACGGCTCCCACGACAAGACGTTCGTCATCCCGGCGGACGGCGTGGTGCGGATGGTCGCTGTGGACGGCCGCACGCTCATCGAGCACACCGTGGATGCCGGAGACGTCTGGCGTGCCTGCCAGGTGAAGGACATCCCGATCCGCGACTGGGTACGGCTCGCGGTGGAGCGGGCGCGCGCCACGGGCGCACCGGCCGTATTCTGGCTGGACCGGTCCCGGGCGCACGATGCGGAGTTGATCCGCAAGGTCGAGGTTTACCTGCAGGAGCACGACACCAGCGGGCTCCGGGTCGAGATCATGGCGCCAGAGGATGCCATGCGATTTTCGCTGGCGCGGATCCGGCGCGGCGAGGACACCATCTCGGTGACCGGCAACGTGCTGCGTGACTACCTGACCGACCTCTTCCCGATCCTGGAGATCGGGACGAGCGCGCGCATGCTGTCCATCGTGCCGCTGCTCAACGGAGGCGGCCTGTTCGAGACCGGCGCGGGCGGTTCGGCGCCCAAGCACGTACAGCAGTTCATGAAGGAGGGTCACCTCCGCTGGGACTCGCTGGGCGAGTACCTCGCCCTGGGCGCCTCGCTCCAGCACCTGGGCGAGCACTTCGGCAACGCCGGCGCGCTCGTGCTGGCCGGCACGCTGGACGCAGCGATTGCGCGCTACCTGGACAACGCGCGCTCGCCTTCGCCCAACGTCCACGAGACCGACAACCGCGACAGCACGTTCTACCTCACGCTCTACTGGGCGCGCGCCCTCGCGGACCAGACCGCCGACCCGGCGCTCGGCGCGCGCTTCGCTCCCATTGCCGAGGCGCTCGAGGCAAACCAGGACCGGATCGCGGCAGAGCTGCGGGCCGCGCAGGGCTCGCCGCAGGACATCGGCGGCTATTACCGGCCGGACCCGGTCCGGGCCGCGGCGGCCATGCGTCCGAGCCAGACGCTCAACGCGATTCTCGACGGGATCTAAACCGGGGGAGGATCTCCTGTCTCCCGTTCGGCAAAGCTGACAGGTTTCGGCGGAAGGAATGGCATAGATGAAGATCGTTCGCGCTGTCATGTGTTCTGTGATCCTGGGGATCCTGCATGCATCAGCGCTGCAAGCCCAGCGCGACAAACCATACGAGTTTGCCGATCTGGACGGCGTCTGGGGCAGGGTGGAGCTGCGCGACAACAGCATTCCCGCCGTGAAGCTGAACGCCGCCGGGCAGGCCATATCCTTCCAGAAGCGCGATGCCATCTTCGAAATCCTGAAGAACTCCAGGGCACTCCAGCCATTCAAGGGATTCGCGCTGCGCGCCGACAAAGGAGTCGTCGGGTATGCGGACAGCACCGGGAACACTGACACGAGGGGCCCGATCCGGATGATCGTGGGCATGACCGTGGGCCACTTCATCCGGAATGCCAGGACCGGGCAGGTCGAACCGTTCTACATAGAAATGCCCCGCATCGAGATCCAGACCAACAATCTCAGCAGGACCCCGCCGACCTGGGACGCCAACAAGTTCTGGTACGAGGGACTCCGCGATGAGCAGGGCCAGGAGTTCTACCTGGAGCCGCATGCCACGGCCAGGACCGACGGCGGGCTCGACATATACCGGTTGGACGCCTGGACCGAGGAGGTGTTGGTCACTAATGGCCGGCCGGTCTGGATCCCCGCGACCAGCGAGCAGTTCCTGCGCGCCATGATCAACTACGCACGCAAGATGCGCGCAGACGAAATCGAAAACGCCCGTTCGAGCGGGGGGGTGATTCCGGAAACACAGTCGGGTCCGATGCAATTCCTCCGGAGTTACGAAAAGGAGCTGGCAGCGCTTCCGCCCGCCGAACGGCTGCAGCCGGCCTACTATCTGCGAAACGTCAACGATCCGTTGCAGTCGGGGCTCGTGAAGGCAGGAACGCAGTGGTCGCGGCTGGTGGTCACGCCGAATCCGGATTACCTGGACCGGACGCTGCCCC
Organism: Gemmatimonadota bacterium; assembly: GCA_012027055.1. Classification (GTDB taxonomy): domain Bacteria; phylum Gemmatimonadota; class Gemmatimonadetes; order Longimicrobiales; family RSA9; genus VEPF01. The sequence continues at coordinate 6,491 of VEPF01000428.1, forward strand.
GCACTGCGGTGCAGCTGATTTCCTGCCTGTACAACTACAACCTGCCCTACGGTTCCGACGAGCCAGAGAAGCCCAGCATCAGCCTGCGGACGCTCAACGGGCTGGCCAGGCACCTGGAATACGAGAAGCTGGCAGCACTGATCGACAGGTGACCTTCCATACGCCGCGCGGGCCGGGCCCGCACGCGCGGCGTGTGGTCGCTGCGCAGTCCCCGCGGGCCCGGACTCAGGTCGGGCGCTTCCCGAACTTCTGGTGCAGCCGGTAGCGGCGGTAGAGGTTGAGCCGCCGCTCCTCCGGCACGCCGTTCCGGCGGATGTAGTCCTCCACGGCCTCGATCATCCGCGCCGAGGATTGCCCGTCCGCGTACGGATGATACTGCGCCACGATCTCCCGGCGGCGCTCGCGGAACCGGTCCTCCCGCAACTCTTCCCGGAGCGCCGCGGGCAGCTCCGCGGCCCGGCGGATATTCCGCCAGCAGATGTTGGGCGACGCGGAGTTGAGCGTGATCGCCGGCCGGTCCAGCAGAATGAACTCGTAGACCGCCGATGAGGTGTCGCTGATCATCAGGTCGGCCATGGCCAGCACCCGGAGAATGTTCCGGTCGGGGACGATCTCCACGTTCGCGCGCGCGGCCGCCAGCGCGCGGTAGCTGGCCACCGCGGCGGGATGCATCAGGTCGTGGAACTTCACCAGCAGGTGGATGCGCTCCCGGTCCGCCAGCTCGAACAGCACCTCCCGCAACGCGTACGCGGACGTGAGTGACGGCGAGAACGTGGGCGCGTAGAGCACCAGTGCGGCCTTGCCGGCGTGCGCCAGCAGCGCGTCCCGCTCCGCGCGCCGGCCGGGCACGCTCGCGTAGAGCGGGTCCAGCTTGCACCAGCCGGTCTCGCGCACCTCGAAGTCGCGATGACGCCGCGCGAACGCCTCGAAGCGCCGCGTGAAGTAGGGGCCCTGCGTGAGGTAGAGATCGAAGTAATGATGGACGCGGAAATGGCCCCGCTTCTCCCCCGCCAGCCCGTGGAACATCTGCACCTTCACCCCGCGCAGGTAGTCCGGGACCTCGTTCCCAGGGATGAAGATCGCGTCGCTCCGGAAGGCTACCAGGTCCGCCAGGCTCGCTGTGCTGCGCGCGTCGGCCGCGAACGGGAACAGCGCCTGGTACTTGGGACGAACGTACCAGAGCACCTCGTGCCCACGCGCGCCCAACTCGTCCGCCAGCGGCTCCAGGATGCCGAACGCATACGGCTGCTGGCAGAACAGAACGGCCCGCATCACGCGCCCTGGAACAACCGGTTGGCGTTCTCCAGGTCCTCCTGGAAGTCGATCTCCATGCACCGGTACCGGGACACGTCCACCGGCAGGAACCGGCAGCCGTCGCGCTCGATCGCCAGCTCGATGCCGCGCTCGAAGTAATCCCCGTCCGCGCACTCCTCCAGCCGCGCGATCAGCGCGTCGATGTCCTTCCGGCCCACGAAGTTGATCCCCACCGCCTCGCCGATCCCATCACTCAGCCGCTTCGAGAGGCGGCGGATGAAGCCGGCCTCGTCCAGCGTGTACGTGACCTCCTCCTCGCCTACCGCGGCAGCGTTCACGCACACGAACGACTGCCCGGCTTCGATCAGCGGCAGCAGCAGCGTCAGGAGCTCCGGGTCGAAGACCACGTCGCCGTTCAGCCACAGCACCGAATCGCGATGGCTGCGGCGCAGCGCCTTGAGCAGGCTCTTCGAGGTGTTGGTCTGGTCGAACGACTGGTTGTAGATGAAGGTGAGGTCGGGGAACGTCTCCATGATCAGGTCTTTCTTGAACCCGACCACGATGAGAATATTGTCCGGATCGAAGCAGGCAGACAGGTTGTCCACCTGCTGCTGCAGTATCGTCCGGCCGCTCTTCAGCGGCGTCAGTGGCTTGGGCAGGGTGTTGCCGAGCCGCGAGCCGATGCCCGCAGCAAGAATCACGATTCTCATTGGCGTCGCGTTGACGGTCCATCGGACGAGCCGGCGCAAGATAGCTTCTGCCCATGGATCAGGCCAAGCCGGACCTGCTGCTGAAGGACCACATGAAGGTGGCCCGCACCCTCCTGTTCGATGTGATCGACCTGCTCGAGGCGAACGACATCGCGTACCACCTGGAGGGCGGGACTTTGCTCGGCATCGTCCGGGACGGCGACCTGCTGCCCTGGGACCACGACGTCGACCTCTCCGTGCCGGAGGAAAGCGGGAGCGCGCTGCTGAAACTGCGCGCGCCGCTGCTGGCGAAGGGCTATCGCTTCTCCGTGCGGCGGAGCCGCATCGCGGTGGGACCGATCCGCAAGGGCGCGCTCTGGCTGTGCAAGGTGAAGCCGCTGTACGGCTACTTCCGGAAGGCCATCGATCCGCGTTACCCGCTCGTGATCCTGGACATCTTCGTCAAGATCCGGGACGCGGAGCACACCTACTGGCGCGCCAAGGGGCGGGCCATGCGCGTCGCCAACCGGTACTACAGCTCCTACGAGACCATCACCTTCGCGGGCCGCACGCTGCGGGTGCCCAACGACTACCGCGCATACCTGACCGAGAAATACGGTGACTGGAGCGTGCCGGTCCGGAACTGGAGCTGCGATACCGACGAGCTCACCGTGCTCGGCCGCACGCCCCGCTGAACGCGGCGGTCTCGCAGCATGTACGCGGGCATGCGACCTCATGCAGCCGCTGGCCGTCCGGCTCGCGACCAGCCGCCGGCGGCCGCAGTGATCCGGTCACTGCCGCGGGCCGACCAGCCCGAGCACCTGGACGAGGCCGGACACGACCCGGATGTGCTCTCGGCCAGCCTCGCGCACGTGGCGCAGGTGAACCGCTGGCTGGGTGGCCGCCGGGCCGTGCGCCTGGCAGTGGCGCAGCACCTCGGCGGAGCGGGGCGCATGTTGGACGTGGGCACCGGCGCGGGCGACCTGCCCATGGTACTGGCGGACCTGGCCGGCCGCCGGGATGGCCGCCCCATCATCGTCGCGGACGACCGACACCCGCAGATCCTGGCCGTGGCCGCCCGCCGGGCCGCCGGACGGAGGGGCCTCTCGTTCGCGGGCGCGGACGCGCTCGCCCTGCCGTTCCCGGATCGTGCCTTCGATGTGGTGCTGCTCTCGATGGTGCTGCACCATCTGGATGACCAGGCCGCAAGCCGGGCGTTGGCCGAGGCTGCGCGCGTTGCACCGCTCGTGATCGTGAACGAGCTGCACCGCACCCGCACCAATTACGCCGGCGCCCGCCTCCTGGCCGCGACGCTGTGGCGTGGCAACCGCCTCACCCGGCACGACGGGCCGCTCTCGGTGCTCCGCGCCTACCGACCCGGTGAGCTGCGCGCGCTCGCCGCCGCCGCCGGCCTGACGGTGGTGGAGCTCCGCCGCCGCTGGTTCCAGCGAGTGGTGCTGGTCGCCGCCGCCCCGTCCGCGGGACTCGCGCCGTGAGCGGCCGCCCGCGCGACGCGGTGATCGTGGGCGCGGGCCCGGCCGGCAGCACGCTGGCCCTGCTGCTGGCGCGCGCGGGACTGGACGTGCTGCTCGTGGATCGGGCCATTTTCCCCCGCCCGAAGCCGTGCGGCGACTGCCTGAGCGCGGAAGCGGCGCGGCTGCTGCAGCGGCTGGGGCTGCTGCCCGCCGTCGAGGCGCTGCGGCCGGCGAGGCTCGTGGGGTGGCGGGTCTACGGCCCGCGGGGCACCTGCTTCTCGGCCGCGTTCCGGGACCTGGGCGATCCGGATCCGCTGGTGCACCACGCCCTGGCAGTGCCCCGGCGCGAGCTGGACGCGGCGCTGCTGGCCGAGGCCGCCGCGGCCGGAGCCAGCGTCCTGACCGGCTGGACGGCCACGGACCTGCTGCGCGACGGCGCCTGGACCCGGGGAGTGCGGCTCCGCACTCCTGCCGGGACGGAAGCGGCGGCCCTTGCCCGGATCACAGTCGGGGCGGCCGGACACCGGTCCCGGCTAGCCCGCCGGCACGGCGCCGGCCGCCGGCCTGCGCGCATCCGCAAGGTCTCGCTGACCAGCCACATCCCGCGACCGTCCGGCGGGGACTGGTACGGCGAGATGCACGTGGGCGACGGCCTCTGTGCCGGCCTGGCCCCGGTGACCGCAGCCGGCGACTGCTGGAACCTGACGCTGGTGGCTGACGCCGACCGCTTCGGCCACGACGCGAGGGCCGCGCGCCCCTTCTTCCTCGAGGCCCTGCACCGGCTGCCCCGCCTCGCGGAACTGGCTCCGGAACCCGGCGAGCTGCTGGCTTCCGGACCGTTCGACACGCCCGTGCGCCAGGTCGCGTTCCACGGCGCGGTGCTGCTGGGCGATGCGGCCGGCTACTTCGACCCGTTCACCGGCCAGGGGATGTACCACGCGCTGGCGGCCGCCGCAGCCCTGGCCGGCGTGCTGGAGCCAGCGCTGCGGGACCGTTCCGCCGCGCTGCCGGGCCCCCGCGAGCTGCAGCCATACGCCACGGCCCACGCCGCCCTGACGCGGGGCCACCGGCGTGTGCAGCGGCTCATCCACCAGGTACTGAACCGGCCCGCGCTGGCCGAGCTGGCCATTGCCGGCCTGGCCCGCCGTCCCGCTGCCGCGGCGGCGCTCCTCGGGGTCACCGGCGACCTGCTGCGCCCTGCCACATTGCTTTCGCCGAGGCTGGCGGTATCCTTGCTCTTCCCGAACCCGGCGATGCGGCCGGGCTGACCCCAACCGGCCCAGTTCATGCACGCAACCGTTGACGAGCGCATCATGCGGGCGCCCGTCGCACTCTGTTTCGCGGTGGCTTCGGACGTGGAGCGCTGGCCGGCCATCCTGCGCCACTACCGCTTCGTGCGCTTCCGCGGGGAGCACGCGCGCGGCACCGGGCGCGTGGAGATGTCGGCCTGGCGCGATTTCGCCGGCCCGCTGCGGTACCCGACCTGGTGGCTGTCGGACATGCGGCTCGACGAAAAGGAGCCGGCCATCTACTTCGAGCACGTCGAGGGGATCACGCGCGGCATGCAGGTGAAGTGGTCCTTCCAGCTGCACGGCCGCGACGCGACGCGCGTCCGGATCACTCACGAATGGGCTGGCCCGCGCTGGCCGCTGGTTGGACCGGCCGCGTGGCGGTTCATCATCGGGCCCCACTTCGTCAGCTGCATCGCCAGGCGCACCCTCGCCGGCGTCGCTGCCGAGGCGGAGCGGCTGCAGCGGCGCTGAGCGCAACCGGAGACACCATGGCAGATGGGCAGGGCGGCATTGCTCCGGCAGGACGCGTGGCGATCACGGGCGTCGGACCGATCACGGCCGTCGGGATCGGTGCGGATGGCCTGTGGGATGGATTGCGGCGGGAACGGTCCGGGGTGCGTCGCCTGACGCGCTTCGACCCCGCCCCGTGGCGCACGCAGATCGCCGCGGAAGTGGCCGGATTCGAGCCGGGTGCCTTCATGGACCCGCGCACGGCCCGGCGGCTCGACCGCTTCGGCCAGTTCTCCATTGCGAGCGCGCGCCTCGCCCTGCAGGACGCGGGACTCGATGGGCGGCCGGTGGACCCCGACCGCGTGGCCGTGCTGATGGGCTCGGCACTGGGCGGCGCCGCCCACGCGGAAGCGCAGGCCGAGACGCTCTACTCCGGCAAGCTCCGCGAGGTGGACCCGCGCGTGGCGCTCACCACCTTCCCGGGCGCCTCGAGCTGCGCCATCGCCATCGAGTTCGGCTTCACGGGACCCAACGAAACCAACGCCATGTCCTGTGCCTCCGGCACCATCGCGATCGGCCAGGCATTCCGGCTGATTCGCGACGGTGAGGCGGACATCGCGCTGGCCGGCGGCGTGGAGACGCCGCTGGCCCCACTCTGTTTCGGCGCCTTCGCGCTGATCCGCGCCATGAGCACGCGCAACCACGAGCCGGAACGCGCCTGCCGCCCGTTCGACCGGGAGCGCGACGGCTTCGTCATGGGCGAAGCCGCCTGCACGCTGGTGCTCGAGCGCTACGACCAGGCCGTGGCGCGCGGGGCACGCATCTACGCCGAGCTGCGCGGCTACGGGACCACCAGCGACGCGCACCACATGACCGCGCCACGGCCGGACGGCGCGCAGGCCGCGCGGGCCATGCGCCTCGCGCTCCGGTCCGCGGGCGTGGCGCCGGCCGAGGTGGACTTCATCAGTCCCCACGGTTCGGCCACGCCGCTCAACGACTCCGCCGAGACGCTGGCCATCAAGGACGTGCTGGGCGAGCACGCGTACGACGTTCCCATCAGCGGCACCAAGCCGTACCACGGACACGCACTCGGCGCGTCGGGCGCCGTCGAGGTCGCCATCACCTGCCTGGCCATGGCACGGGGCTGGATTCCCCCGACCCTCAACGTGGACTCACCAGATGAGGCGTGCGACCTGGACTACGTGACCGGCTCCGGGCGCGTGCGCCGGCCGCGCACCGCCCTCTCCAACTCCTTCGGCTTCGGCGGCATCAACGCCTCGCTGGTGCTCCGCTCCGGCGAGTGAGCGGAGCACCAGGTCAGGCCGCTACTTCCTCTGGCTCGCCGCCGCCGGCCGGGCCAGCTCCTCGTACAGCGCCGGGTCGAAGATCTTCAGGCTGATCAGCCCGTTCATGTGATTGGCCGGCACCCACGGGAACTCGTTGCGGTGATTGGCGTGGCCGCGGTTCAGGCTCATGCTCCAGTGCTCCTGCTGCCAGCCGGGCCCGAGCAGGTCGTAGCTGCGGCCG
>VEPF01000354.1 GCA_012027055.1 Gemmatimonadota bacterium
GGGCGGGGAGGCGCCAAATTCAGCGGGACCGCGGAGCCGGCCAAGGGGATCCGCGACGGCGATTCACTGCATTCTCCACGCGTCCGACGGACATGATCTTCTCGATGCGTAGCTACGGGGACGCACGTGCGTGCGTCCGGGCGGCCCTGGTGGCGGTGGCCGCCGTGGTGGCAGCCCGGCCGGCCGGGGCGCAGGACCGGCGGGTGGTCGACCTCACGCTGCAGTCGGCGCTCGAGCTGGCGCAGGCGAACAGCTACCGCGTGCAGCAGCTGCAGCTCGGAATCGAGCGGCAGCGCCACCAGCTGGCGGCGGAGCGCGCGGGCCTCAAGTCGCGGGTGGAGCTGACCTTCACGCTGCCGCAGTTCTCGTCCATCTCGGAGCACCAGTGGAACTCGGTGCTGGAGCGGCGGGAGCTGGTGCGCGAGGACTCGCGCCTGTGGCAGGCGGAGATGTCGCTGCGGCAGCCGGTGATCCTGTTCGGGTATCCCACGAACGGGTACCTGTCGCTGAACAACCGCATGTACCGGTACTCGCAGATCGATGGCGCGACCGACGTGACCTACTACAACCGGTACTACGCGCGCTACGAGCAGCCGATCTTCCAGCCCAACCAGCTGCGCAACGACCTGGAGGAGGCGGAACTGGACCTGGAGAACGCGGAGCTGGTCTTCCAGGATGACGTGGTCTCGCTGCTGGCGGGCATCGCGCGCGACTACTACGGCCTGCTCGACGTGGCGTACGACCGCGTGGTCTACCAGCGGCAGGTGACCCAGCTGGAGGAGGCCGTGGAGCTGGCGCGGACGCGAGTCGCGGCGGACTCGAGTCGCGGACTGGAGGCCACGCAGGTGCAGGTGGCCCTGGCGAACGCGCGCGAGCGGCTGCAGCGGGCCGGAAGCGAGTTCCGGCTGTCCGCCTCCCGGCTGAAGCAGCGACTGGGGCTGCAGGAGCGGGACTCGCTGGTGGTCGATCCCGCGCTGGACGTCGCGCCGCTCTCGCTCGACCTGGACGCGGCCATGCAGTTCGCCATGACACTGCCGCCGCGCATGCGCTTCCTGGACATCCGGCAGCGGCGCGACGCGATCACGATGGATGGCGTGAAGGCGCGGAACGCGTTCCGCCTGAACATCGACCTGACCTACGGCCGGGAGATGCAGAACGAAGTGGCGCGCGATCTGTGGAGCCAGCCGAGCAACACCTACACGGTGGGCGTGCGCGGCTATCTGCCGATCTGGGACTGGGGGGCGCGCAAGGAGCGGATCGAGGCGCAGCGGGTGTCGGCGCGCCTGACGGAGCTGCAGATCGAGGATACCCGCCGGCAGATCGAGGCCACGGTCCGCAACCTGGTGCAGAGCGCGCTCGAGTACCAGCAGCGGGCGCTGGCCATGGAGCAGAACCTGGCGCTCTCGAACGAGATCTCGCGGGCCACGGCGCAGCAGTACGGGAGCGGGAGAGCGACGGTGCTGGACCTGCTGCAGGCCTTCGACCGGGAAGCGGCCACGGCCGACAACTTCCTGGAGGCGTTCCTGGGCTACCGGCGCACGCTCATCGAGCTCAGCCAGGCGACGTACTACGATTTCGAGACTGCGACCCCGATCACCGAGCGCTACCGATTGCAGAACGGGGAGCCCGAGGCGTCGCAGCACTGAGCAGGCGGACAAGCGCCCCTGCAACCGTGGAGGGCTGCAAGTGAACAGGCACCAGAGAGGTGCAGCCGCAGTGCTGCTCATGGTCGGTGCGGCCTGCGCGCCGCGCCTGGTCGGTCCGGAGGCGACGCCCCGATACCGCGATCCGGCCGCCCCGATCGAGACGCGCGTCGAAGACCTGCTCGCGCGCATGACGCTCGAGGAGAAGGTCGCGCAGATGGAGGCCATCTCGGTCGGCCGCGACCTGGACTCGCTGGAAGCGGGCGGGCGCGTGGACCGCTACGGCCCGCCCGGTGCCAGGCTCAGCTTCGGCGGGGCCACGGGCATCGGCTTCGGCGGGCAGGGCGGCCCGCGCGGGCGCGCCGAGACCGCGAACCGGATCCAGCGCTACTTCGCCGAAAAGACCCGGCTCGGCATCCCCACCCTGATCACGGATGAGGCGCTGCACGGCGTCGCGACGGCGGGCACCACCAACTATCCGACCCCGCTCGCGCTCGCCGGCACGTTCGACACCGCGCTGGTGCACCAGGTCTTCACGCAGGTCGGCCTGGAAGCGGCGCTGATCGGCACCAACCTGGTGCTCTCGCCGGTGCTGGACCTGGCGCAGGACCCGCGCTGGGGCCGCGCGGAGGAGACGTACGGCGAGGATCCGTACCTGAATGCGCGCATGGCCGTGGCCGCGATCACCGGCTACCAGGGCACGGGTCCGACGATTGACCGGCGTCATGTCTCCGCGACCACCAAGCACTACGCCGGTCACGGCGCGCCCGAGGGCGGACGTAACGTGGGCCCGGTGCACATGAGCGAGGTCGAGCTCCGCAATTTCCCGCTCCGGCCCTTCGAAGCCGCGGTGAAGGAGGCGAAGGTTGGCGCGGTGATGCCCGCGTACCACGAGATCCTGGGCGTGCCCGTGCACGCGAGCCCGTTCCTGCTCACGCAGGTGCTGCGCGAGGAGTGGGGGTTCGAGGGCGCAGTGGTCTCGGACTTCTTCGCAGTGCGCTACAACTTCGACACGCACCGGGTCGCGAAGGACTCCGCCGAGGCCGCGCGGCTGGCCGCGGTGGCGGGCGTGGACATCGACTATCCCGAGCTGGCGTCCTACCGCAACCTCACGGCGCTGGTGCGCGCCGGGAAGCTGGATGAGGCCGTGATCGATCGCGCGGTACGACGCGTGCTCCGCCTCAAGTTCCGGCTCGGCCTGTTCGATCACCCGTACGTGGACCCGGCGGAAGTGCCGCAGGTGGTGGCGAGCGCCGCGCACCTGGCGACGGCGAGGAAAGTGGGCGGCGAGGGCATGGTGCTGCTGAAGAACGAGGGGAACATCCTGCCGCTCGATCCCGCGCGCATCCGCACGCTCGCCCTGATCGGCCCGCACGCGGACCTGGCCGAGCGAGGCAACTACTCGGGCATGCCGGCGTCGAGCATCACGCCGCTGGCGGCCATCCGCGAGAAGCTGGGCAGCAGCGTCCAGGTGCTGCATGCCCAGGGCGTGCGCCTGCTGCAGGCGGGCGGCGGTCCGGGCGCGGGCGGCGTCGCCATCCCCGGCCAGCGCGGCGGCTCACGGCTCGCGCCCGACAGCATGAACCAGCGGCTGATCGCGGAAGCGGTGGCGGTGGCGCAGCAGGCGGACGTGGCCGTGCTGATGCTGGGCGCAACCGCGGGTATGATGCGGGAGGCGTGGGGCGGCCGCGAGGGCGACAACGCGAGCCTGGACCTGCGCGGCCTGCAGAACCAGCTGGTCGATGCGATCAGGGTGCTCGGCAAGCCGTACGTGGTCATGCTGTTCAGCGGCGGCCCGCTCAGCTTCGCGCACGTGGACAGTGTGGCACCGGCCATCGTCTACGGCTGGTACCTGGGCCAGGAGACGGGCCACATCGTGGCGGACATCCTCTTCGGCGACGTCAATCCCTCCGGCCGCCTGCCGGTGAGCATCGCGCGCAGTGTCGGCCAGATCCCGGTCTACTACAACCACGCACCCAGCGCGCGCCGGCAGGCCTACATCTTCGACGAGGCCGCCTCCACTCCGCTCTACCCGTTCGGCTACGGACTGAGCTACACCACGTTCACGATCGGGAACGTGCGGCTGGCGCGGGACACCATCACGGCCACGGACTCCGTGCAGGTGTTCGCGGACGTGACCAACACCGGCACGCGCGCGGGCACGGCCGTGGTGCAGCTCTACATCCGGCAGGACAACACCATTCCCACGCGGCCCGTGAAGGAGCTGAAGGACTTCGTGCGCGTGCCGCTTGCGTCCGGCCAGACGAAGACGGTGACCCTGCACCTCACGCCCGCGCAGCTCGGTTACTACGGGCTGGACGGGAAGTTCGCGGTCGCGCCCGGCGAGTTCCGGGTCATGGTGGGCAGCTCGTCGCGGGACGGTGACCTCCAGAGCGTGCGGCTGCAGGTGCGGTAGGCATGCGCATCTGCGTGCTCTCGGACGAAGACGTCGCCGACTTCGCTCCCGCACCCTTCCTGGCGGGCTACGACTGGCGGATGGTGACGCTCACCGCGCCGGTCATGGAACGGGTGGCCGCGCTCGCGGCGAGCGGCGAGTACGATGTCTTCCTCAATCTCTGCGAGGGCTACGAGCTCGCCGAGATCGGGCCCGGCCAGCCGGGGTACCCGGGCCTGGACGTGGTGCACGCGCTGGAGCGGGCAGGCGTGCCGTTCACCGGGGCGGACTCCCGCTGCTGGGACCCGACGCGCGAAGCGCAGCAGGCGGTGGCGGAGGCGCACGGGATCGGGTTCGCGCGCGGCTTCCGGGTGGGCAGCGTGCCCGAAGCCGTGGCCCTCGTCGAGCGGCTGCGCTACCCGATCATGGTGAAGCACCCGCAGAGCTACGGCAGCACGGGCATGTTCCGGGAGTCCCGCGCGGACACGCTGGCGGAGGTGCGCGCGCAGGTGGCGCGGGTGTGCGCCGAGTTCGGCGCGGCGCGCATGGAGGAGTTCATCGTCGGCCGGGAGTACAACGTGCTGGTGGTGGACGATGGGGCGGACCTGGCGCGGCCGTTCGCGTACCCGCCGGCCGAGCTGGTCTTCCCGCCCGGCGAGGAGTTCTGGCACACGGACGTGAAGTGGAATTACGAGGTGCCGTTCTCGTTTCGGGAGGTGACGGAGCCGGCGCTGCGGGCAAGGCTTCAGGACACGGGCCGGCGGCTGTACCAGGCGCTGGGAGTGGCGGGATACGCCCGGTGCGACATCCGGGTGAACGAGGCCGGCGAGCTGTTCGTGCTGGAGATCAATCCGAGCGCAGGGATCATGTTCCCGCTCGAGGAATACGGCCCGGCCGACTACATGATCCTGTACGATGCGGACGGGTACCGGGGCTTCTTCGACCGCGTGCTGCGGGCGGCCGTGGCCCGGCATGCGCTCAGGCGGGCAGATCCGCGGGCAGGCCGTGGCGCGCCATGGTCTGCCGGATGATGCGTGCCAGCAGCCCGGGCAGATGCCAGCCCATGAGCTGGAGGATGCTGCCCGTCGAGGTCTGATCGTCGCCGGACAGGCCGCAGTTCGCGTTCACCTCGAGCACGCTCAGCCGGCCGTTGACGGTGTCGCGCCGGACGTCCACGCGCGCGTAGCTGGCGCCGCCCACCGCGCAGAAGGCCCGCTTCGCGAGGTCGTTCAGCTCCTCCTTCAGGTCGCCATCGACCAGCTCGTACCGGTAGAACGCCTCGCCGTCCGTGGGCGCGGTCTCCTGCGTGTAGTAGCCCCAGTACCGGTCGTAGGTGAGAAAGCGCTCGTGCGTCGGGATCGAAGCCGCGAAGCAGCGGCGGGCGGGCGGCAGGGTCCAGATCCGGTCCGGGTCATCCCAGTAGCCGCCGATGAACACGGTGAACTCGTCTCCGGCGAGGTAGCGTTCGGCGAAGATCTCGCCATCGATGAGCATGGTGGCCATCTCGTCCCGGCGCAGCTCGTCGCGGCGCGCCTCGAGCTCGCGATCCGAGGCGACCTTGGACCGGAGCGAGATGCCGTAGCTGGCGTAGGAGACGTCGGGCTTGACGATCAGCGGCGTGCCCAGTCGCTCGCAGATCCCGGTGACCGGTCCGGTGCGGGGCAGGACCTCCCAGGGGCCGGTCTCCACGCCCTGCTCCCGGAACAGGTTCTTCATGCGAAGCTTGTACGTGGAGGTCTCGTAGAAGCGCGGGTCGGACCCGGTGAACGGGATGCCGGCCTGCTCGAGCGCTTTCACGAAGGCGAGCCCGGGCACGCCATCCAGGTCCAGCCCATCACAGAAATTGAAGGCGACGGTCGGCCGGTGCTGCAGCGATGCGGCCAGCTGCGCGGTGATCTCATCAATCGAGCCGTGCACCACGGGTTGCCAGATCCAGGGTACGCCGAGCGTGGCGAAGACCGCGGCCAGCTCCGCCTTGGTCCGCTCGTTGTCGTAGGTGTCGGCGGTGAGCCGGTCACCCTCCAGGGCGTAGGGGATCAGCGCCCAGACCATGGGTTTCATGTCGGATCCTGTCCTTTGGCAGCCGCGCCGGTCCAGAGGTCGAGGCCGGGGCCGGGCTCAAGCGATGGCCGATCAGTACCGGTGACGGACTCCACCCGTCCCTTGCGCATGACCACCACGCGGTTGGCCATGGGCGCCGCGCGCATCCGGTGGGTCACGGCGATGACGGTCATGTGCCGCTCGTCGCTCACCCGCCGGATCATGGACAGCAGCTCCGCTTCCTTGGCGGCGTCCAGCGATGACGTAGCCTCATCGAGCAGCAGGATCTGAGGCCACCGCACCAGGGCCCGCGCCAACGAGAGCCGCTGCCGCTCGCCGCCCGAAAGCTTCGTGGCCCGCTCGCCGACCACGGTATGGAAGCCTTCCGGCAGGGCGCGCACGAAGTCGCCGATCTCGGCCGCGTCCAGCGCCTGCCAGATCTCCTCATCGGTGGCGGTGAGCTTGCCCATCCGGACGTTCTCGCGGATGCTGACATTGTAGAGCACCACATCCTGCGAGACCATTCCGGTCAGGGCGCGGAAGGAGGCGATGTCCAGGTCGCGCAGGTCGATCCCGTCCACGAGGACGCGGCCAGCGGCCGGGTCGTAGAGCCGGAGCAGCAGATGGAGCAGGGTGGTCTTCCCCGATCCGCTGGGGCCGACCAGCACCACGAAGTCGCCCTTCCGGACCGAAAGCGAGACGTCCTGCACCGCGCCATCCCGGACCGGGTCGCCGGGGGCGTACGTGAAGGAGACGTGCTCGAACTCGATCCCGGCGGTGAAGTAATTCACGCGGATGGGCTCGCCCTGGCTCCGGACCGAAGGCTGCTCGCGGAAGATGTCGTTCAGCCGCTGCAGGCCGGCACTGGCGCCGATCACCTGGGGCGAGATCCAGGTGAGGTTGGAGACCGCGCTGCTCAAGCCCAGCACCAGCACCTGGAACGACACCACCTCGCCGATGCTCAGGCGGCCCCGGAAGGCGAGCACGCTGCTGGCGCCGAAGATGCCGAGGCAGACCAGGAAGAAGGAGATGGCCGGGATCCGCTGCAGCAGGTACGCCAGGAAGGACGAGCGCACCGCGAGATCGACCAGGCGGTCACTGTCGGTCCGGAAGCGCCGGGCCGCCTCGCGTTCCAGGCCGAACACCCGGATCAGCGAATTGCTCTGCAGCAGCTCCTGGAGCGTGCTGGACAGCCGGCCTTCCTGCCGCCGGGTCTCGTAGGAAGCGCGCTTCGCCCGGCTCAGCAGAAGCTGGGGCGCGGTCAGGCAGAGGGTGACGGCGACCAGCGATGTCACGGCCAGGGTGGGGTGTATCGAGGCCATGAGCGAGGCCGAGAACACCAGGCCGGCCAGCCCGAGCAGCCCATAGGGCACGGCCGTGACCAGGAAGTTCTCGATCTCGTTGGCGTCGGCAATGAAACAGCTGAGCACATCGCCGGACGAGCGGCGAGCGAAGAAGTCCAGCGAGAGCGTCTGGACGTGCTCGAAGAGGTCGAGGCGCAGCCGGCTCAGCACCAGCGTGCCCAGCCTGGCCCACAGGTAGTCGGCGACGATGCAGAGGAAGGTGAGCAGCACCGCGGCCGCGGCCAGGACGATCAGCAGGAAGACCAGCTTCGAGGTGTCGCGCGGGATCACCGCCTCGTCGATCAGGTAGCGGAAGCTGAAGCGCGTACCGCTCTCGATGCCGGACTCGAAGAGCAGGCTGAAGAGCAAAGCCAGCACCATCCAGGGATGGGGCCGGACGTACCGGGCCAGGAGCCGCAGCAGAGAGCTGATGGACGACCTCCTTTGAGTCGGGTCCCCGGGCTAGCCGCCCGGGCCGGGAGGTGACGGAGCGGCTCCGGGCCCGCGCGGCGGTGCGTCCTCGCCGTCGCGGAGCAGCAACCGGATGTGTGTGGCGAGCTCGTAGCCGGCCAGGACTTCCGGCGCGAGGTGGGCGGCGCCGGCGATCTCGTGCAGGCAGCGCGCCGCGCCGCAGCGGCAGGCGAACGGCTCCGCCATCGACCACTCGGTCGACGGATAGAAGTAGGTGATCTCGGCTCCCGGCTCGATGGGGCGGATCGCCCGCAGGCACAGCGCGGTCGTGTCCACCATCACGTTCGGGTCGCAGCTGTGGTTGGTGAACCGGACCGCTGCGGGCTCGACCAGTGCGTGCGCGGACACGCCCACCTGGATGGAATGACGGACGGGCTCGGGGAGCAGGTCCGCGATGCGAAGCGGCACCAGAACCTCACCCGGCCGGACAGCCACGCGGGCGAGCAGCGCGCAGGCACCATTGTCCAGGCGGATGACCTCGATCCGGTGCGACGGGTCCGTTCGCGGTGGCATCGGCACTCCCCCGGTTCGCGGTCAGTCGGTGGGCGCGGGCTCGCCCGCGGCCAGTCCGTAGCGCCGGCAGGCGGCGTCGAAGATGCCGTTGATGAGCTGGCCGTAGCTCATGCCGGCGGCCTCCGCGGACAGGACCAGGTCGCTGAAACCCGGGCACAGTCCGGGCAGGGCATTGACCTCCAGGACGTACGGCCGGTCGCCATCGTCGGCATCGAGACGGAAGTCCGCGCGCGCCACGTCGCAGCAGCCGGTGACCTGGAACACCGCGGCGGCGATGGTCCGGATGCGGGCGGTCAGCTCGGCGGGCAGCGGGGCGGGGCAGGCGAAGTAGTAGACATCGCCCGGGTTCGACTTGATGCGCTGCGTGTAGACGCCGCCCTCGCCGTGCGGATAGCTGGCGAGATCCACCTCGAGGGGCGGCAGCAGCTCGAGGCCCGCGGGAACGGGCGTCGAGGGATCACTGTCGGCGAGCGCATTGCCGATGATGCCGACCGTGCCCTCGCGTCCGCGGATGAAGCGCTCGACCAGGATCGGCTGGCGGAAGCGTTCGAGTTGCGCGGCCAGCTGCGCGCGCAGACCGGCCGCGTCGTGCACCACGGAGCTGGCGCTGATGCCCAGGCTGCTGCCCTCGCGGCTGGGCTTCACGAAGAGCGGAAAGCCCAGCGCCGGGTCGAGCGGCTCGTCGGCGCGCCGGAATACCTGGAACGCCGGGGTGGGCAAGCCGTGGTACGCGAGCAGGCGCTTGGTCAGCGGCTTGTCGAGCGTGATCCCGAGTCCCAGCACACCCGCACCGGTGTAGGGGATGCGGAGCATCTCCAGGATGGCCGGGACGTGCGATTCGCGGCTCTCGCCCCAGTGGCCTTCGCAGATGTTGAAGCAGATGTCGGGCTTCAGCACGGGCAGCTTCTCGACCAGCGAAAGGTCGCCCTCGAGAAAGGTCGCGCGATGCCCGGCCGCCCGCAGCGCCGCGACGATGGCGTCGGTGGTGGCCTCGGTGTCGAGCTCGGCCCACGTGTCCGGCGGGAGCCCGGGCAGCGCGGGCGCGTTCCTCTTCAGGTTGGCGAGAACGGCAACATTCAGGCCCATCAGCACCTGTCTTGCACGGCCGGCACACTCGCGCCCGCCCTGTGCACATGGCCAGCATGGCCCGTCGCGAGCCGGAAGCGTGGTGTGGGAGAAGCCTCGGTAGTAGACACTACATTCCGCGCCGGCCGGTATGCAACATTGCCAGTGCGCCCGCCCGCACCGTCGGCCCGACGGCGGATGCGAACGTGCTTCAGAAGCGCTTGATGAAGATCGCGAGGTCGTCGCCCGGGCGGTAGAAATCCCGGATGCTCGCCTCCAGGGTGTATCCCATCCCGATGTAGAACTGGCGGGTGGGCTCGTAGTGCGCCGTTCCCGACGTCTCCGCCACCAGCATCCTGCCGCCCGCGGCCCGCGCGGCTGCCTCGCTGGCAACCAGCAGCCCGCGTCCGACCCCGCCGCGACGGCAGTCCGGGTCCACCGCGATCCAGTACAGGTCGAACACGCCGCTGGTCAGGTCCCGCGGCCCGTAGCAGGCCCAGCCGCGCAGGCGATCGCCCTCCCGGTCCACGATGAAATGGTAGCCGCACACCTCGGGGCCATCGGCCAGGTATTCCTCCCAGAGCGCGCCGACACACGCCACTTCCTCGGGGTTGAATACGCCCGCGCGAGCCGTGATGTCCCGGATCTGCGAGCCGTCCGCGGTCGTTGCCGTGATGATCATGAGTCGCTGCTCGTTGCTCGGGCGGCGGGGTCGGGCTGACGCCCGCCGCTCACATGAACCATTTCTTCGTGTGGTGGACGTGATCGCCGAACGCGCGCAGGAACGCCATCTCGTCCGCGGAGAGCGGACCGGCATCCAGGGCCGCCAGGTTCTCCTGAAGCTGGCGCGCATTGGACGGAGCCGTCAGCACCACGTCCACGTGCGGCCTGGACAGCACGAACCGGTATGCCTGGGCGGCCGGCGGGATCGGCCGGTCCGCCGGCCACCCCTTCGACCGCCGGACCAGGTAGCTCCAGCGCGTCGCAGTGTAGCTCACAATCCCCGGATCGTGGGCGGCGAGCTGCGGGAAGATCTCCGTCTCGGCGCCGCGGTGGGCCGCGTTGTAGCGGATGTTCAGCACGTCCAACGCGCCCCTCGCCGCCAGCTCACCCGCGAGCTTCCGGTCGTGCGTCGAGATGCCGATCGCCCGGACCTTCCCCTCCTCCCGGAACCGCACCATCTCCTCGAGTACGGAGTCCGGTAGCTGCGCCGGCTTCATGACGCCCATGTACATGAAGATGTCCAGGTAGTCCGTGCCCAGGCTCTTCAGCCGCTTCTCGAGGTCCTTCCGCAGATTGGAGCGCCACAGGATCCAGTTGTAGCCGCCCGTGGCGATGAGCACCTGCGCGCGCCGGGTCCGGAAGACCTCGCGCAGTGTCTTCATCATCTGCCGGTCGAAGCCGTACGCGAAGCAGTAGTTCACCCCGTGGTCGAGCGCCGTCAGGATCGCGTCCCGGCCAGGGCGGTAGCTCGCCGACAGGCCCATGCGGAACACCCGCCAGCCGGTCGCACCCAGGGTGGCATACCGGAAATCATCCGCCATGGCTCGTGACTCCGTCGTCTCGGGGCGGTGTGGAGGTGGACCGGGCCAATGTAGCCGGGCGCGCGCCCGGCCTCCAATGGGGCGGAGCGCGCCGGCGCGCGGGCGCCAAAGCACCTGCTCATAGGAAATCCGGCGGAGGGCCGGGCGGGCGTGCACAGGAGGTCGCCTTGGCCGGTGCCACCGCCGGCGATAGACTACCCCGACCGCTTATGGGCCGAAGGCTCCCGCCCCATGCGCCCGTGCGATCCACCAGCCAATTCTGGAGACG
The DNA here is from genome assembly GCA_012027055.1 of Gemmatimonadota bacterium. Classification (GTDB taxonomy): domain Bacteria; phylum Gemmatimonadota; class Gemmatimonadetes; order Longimicrobiales; family RSA9; genus VEPF01. The sequence continues at coordinate 11,283 of VEPF01000354.1, forward strand.
CCATGCCGCGGCGCGATGACATCCACAAGGTGATGATCATAGGCTCCGGTCCGATCGTGATCGGGCAGGCCTGCGAGTTCGACTACTCGGGGACGCAGGCGTGCAAGGCGTTGCGCGCGCTGGGTTACCAGATCGTGCTGGCGAACTCGAACCCGGCCACGATCATGACGGACCCGGGGATGGCGGACGTGACGTACCTGGAGCCGCTGAACGTGGCGCGGATGACGGAGATCATCGAGAAGGAGCGGCCGGACGCGCTGCTGCCGAACCTGGGCGGCCAGTCGGGGCTGAACCTGAGCTCGGAGCTGGCGCGCACGGGCGTGCTGGACAGGTACGGGGTGAAGGTGATCGGCGTGAACGTGGACGCGATCGAGCGCGGTGAGGACCGGGAAGCGTTCAAGGCCACGATGACGCGGCTGGGGATCGACATGCCGAAGAGCGAGCTGGCGTACTCGCTGGATGAGGCGGAGTCGATCGCGGCGGAGCTGGGCTACCCGGTGGTGATCCGGCCGGCCTACACCATGGGCGGCACGGGCGGCGGTCTGGTCTACAACGTGGAGGAGCTGCGGACCGTGGCGCAGCGCGGGCTGGCGGTCAGCCTGATCGGGCAGATCCTGGTGGAGGAGGCGGTGGTCGGCTGGGAGGAGCTGGAGCTGGAGGTGGTGCGGGACGCGAAGAACCAGCTGATCACGGTGTGCTTCATCGAGAACGTGGACGCGATGGGGGTGCACACCGGCGACTCCTACTGCACCGCGCCGATGCTGACCATCGCACCGGGGCTGCAGCAGCGGCTGCAGCAGTACTCGTACGACGTGGTGGAAGCCATCGAGGTGATCGGCGGCACCAACATCCAGTTCGCGCACGACCCGAAGACCGGCCGGGTGGTGATCATCGAGATCAACCCCCGCACCTCGCGCTCCTCCGCGCTGGCCTCGAAGGCGACGGGTTTTCCGATCGCGCAGGTCTCGGCCCGGCTGGCCGGCGGCCTCACGCTCGACGAGATCCCGTACTGGCGGGATGGCACGCTGGAGAAGTACACGCCGTCGGGCGACTACGTGGTGGTGAAGTTTGCGCGCTGGGCCTTCGAGAAGTTCCGCGGCTCCGAGGACAAGCTCGGCACCCAGATGAAGGCCGTGGGCGAGGTGATGAGCATCGGCAAGACGTACAAGGAAGCGTTCCAGAAGGCGATCCGTTCGCTGGAGAACGGGCGCTACGGGCTCGGGTTCGCGAAGGACTTCCATGCCAAGCCGCTGGAGGACCTGCTGCAGCTGCTGGTGGAGCCGTCGAGCGAGCGGCAGTTCATCATGTACGAGGCGCTGCGGAAGGGTGCGAGCATCGAGCAGCTGCACCGGCTCACGCACATCAAGGCGTGGTTCCTGGAGCAGATGCGGGAGCTGGTCGAGCTGGAGGAGCAGGTTCTCGGCTATCGCGGGGTGAGGCTGCCGGACGAACTGCTGCGGCGCGCCAAGCGGGATGGTTTTGCGGACCGGTACCTGGCGCAGCTGCTGGGCGTGGCGGAAAGCGCCGTCCGGGAGCACCGGACGTCGATCGGCGTGGTCGAGGCGTGGGACGCGGTGCCGGTGAGCGGGGTCGAGAACGCGGCCTACTACTACTCCACGTACAACGGCACGGACAAGGTGCCGGTGAGCGACCGCCGCAAGGTGATGATTCTGGGCGGCGGCCCCAACCGGATCGGGCAGGGGATCGAGTTCGATTACTGCTGCGTGCACGCGGCACTCGCGCTGCGCGAGGACGGGTTCGAGACCATCATGGTCAACTGCAACCCGGAGCCCG
>VEPF01000400.1 GCA_012027055.1 Gemmatimonadota bacterium
ACCTGGTCGAGCACGCGGGGAATGGCGGATTCCGGGAGCAGCACCAGGCGCGCGGCCCGGCCCTGCTCGAAGGTCTGCGCCGCGCGCGAGCGCTCGCTGGCCATGGCTGCCACCCGCGCCTGGTGCGCCGCCACCAGCTCACGCGCGGCGAGCACGCGCAGGTAGCTCTGCGCGAGCTGCGAGAGCAGCGCCTGCGGGGCCGCCCGCGCGCCCGCCTCGGCCGCGGCCGTGAGCCGGTCCGCACGAGCGATGCGGGCGCGCCGAGCGCCACCATCGAAGAGCGTGTAGCTGAGCGAGGCCGCACCCTGGTAGAGCGTGTTGTCGAAGCGCGGCGGATGGGTGGGATCGAAGCCGTGCAGCGGCGCGATCACCATCGGCTCCTCGAAGCGCAGCGCACTGGCATCGAGCTGTACGGCCGGCAGCAGCGCCGCGCGCGTCTCGCGCTCTCCGCTCTCCGCGCGCGCCACCGCGGCCTCCGCGGCCGCGACCGTGGGGTGTACCCGGAGCACGGTGGTGGCGGCGGCGCCCAGCGTGAGCGGCGCCTGCGCACGCACGGGCACCGGCAGCCATGCCACGACCGGCAGCAGGAGGGACAGCACCACCCGTCTCATGAAGCACCACCTCCCGGGACGGCCGCGAGACCGCCCCGCACGAAGTGAACGGCGTTGTCGATCAGACGCGCGCGCACCGCCGCATCGTTCAGGTCGATCTGCAGCATGCTCTGCAGCGGCGCGCGCACGATGTTCAGGTGCAGCGGATTGGAGATGATCGCGATCGCCAGCATACGAGGATCGCCGGCGCGGATGGTGCCATCCCGCTGGCCCTCCGCCACCAGCGCGGCCAGCCCGCCCAGCAGACGGCGCAGGTGCGCCGCGACCACCGGCGGCGGACCCTCGCGACTGGCCAGCACCTGCAGCATCAGGCGCGGCACCTCAGGGTGCTCGGCGAAGTAGCTGAAGAACGTGCGCACCACCGAGCCGGCCCGCACCAGCGGCGCTTCACCCGGAGCGACGGCTGCCGCAGTCGCCTGGCTCGTGGCCGCGCCGACTGCCTGGTCCAACACCGCCTCGTAGAGTGCCTGCTTGCTGCCGAAGTGGTAGGTGATCGCGCCCAGGTTGGCGCCCGCCGCGCTGGTGATCGCGCGGACGGATGCGCCCGCGTAGCCGTGGGCGGCGAACTCCGCGCGGGCGGCGTCGAGCAGGTCGGACCGGGTGCGATCCTGTTTCATACGTTTGTATGAATAGCCGGGCAGGGGTGCGATTGTCAAGAGGTTTCCCCGCCGGCCTGTCGCGACAGCTCGAAGTGCGTGTCGTCACAATTCGTCCGACCCGGAGCATCGCTGCATCGGCAGTAGTTCCCAAGCGAGCCAATTCGCCCCAGGTGCGGCGACGCGCGAGAACGCGCGAAAGGCCGAATGTGCCCGCGGAACGATGCCAGGCTGCCCCCTTACATTGACGCTCGGCGGAGAGGCTGCGCGCAGGGGCGGGCAGGTCATCTGATCACTGGCGGACACCCCGAAATCGGAGTGAGGCGATGGCGACGGCCGTGGAAGCGCTCTGGCCCGAGCTGGCGTGGATCGAGGACCCGGAGCTGCGTGGAGCGGTGGCCCGGACCTGGGAGCAGGCGCTGGCGGAGAGCCCGCTGACGGCGGCGGACCTGGAGACGATCCCGTTCACGCTGCTGGTGCCGGGCTGTCCGGCGACGTTCATGGAGCACAAGCGGTGCGTGGTGCACATCGCGCGGCGGGCGGCGGAAGTGATGCGGGAGCACCTGGGCCGGACGCTGCCGATCGACCTGGACGTGGTGATCGCGGGGGCGATCCTGGCGGACGTGGGCAAGCTGCTGGAGTACGAGCTGGTGGCTGGGCAGGCGGTGCAGAGCCGGCGGGGCGAGCTGCTGCGGCACCCGTGCACGGGGGTGGCGTTGGCGCTGGCGAACGGGGTGCCGGACGCGGTGTGCCACATCATCGCGGCGCACGCGGCGGAGGGCGACCTGGTGACGCGGAGCACGGAAGCGATCATCGTGCACCACGCGGATTTCATGAGTTATCTCCCGTTCAAGACGCTGGCGAACGCCGGCGGCAAGGCCTAGCGGAGGTCGGGCAGTGGCGACGATCACGGCGACGATGGCGGAGTGGGCGGCATCGGTCCGGTACGAGGACCTGCCGGCCGACGTGGTGCACGAGGCGAAGCGCTACCTGCTGGACTCGCTGGGCTGCGCGCTGGGCGGGCTCCGGCAGGAGGACGCGGAGATCGCGCTGGCGGTGCTGCGGGAGATCGGCGGCACGGGACCGTGCGCGGTGCTGGGCACGGGGCGGCGGACGGATGCGGTGAGCGCGTCGCTGGCGAACGCGCTCATGATCCGCGTGCTGGACTACAACGACATCTACTGGCAGCAGGACCCGTCGCATCCATCGGACATCATTCCCGCGGCGCTGGCCGGTGCGGAGCTGATGGGTGCGGGCGGCCGTGACCTGATCGTGGGGATCGTGCTGGGGCACGAGTTCGAGATGCGGCTGTGCGAGGCTGCGATCCCCGGGATCCGGGAGCGAGGCTGGCACCACGCGACGCTGACGGCGTTCGTCTCGCCCATCGTGATGGGGCGCATGCTGCGGCTCACGCCGGTGCAGATCCAGCACGCCATCGGCATCTCGGGCGCGCGGCACGGCACGCTGGGCGCGGTGACGGCGGGCAAGCTCACCATGATGAAGAACACCGTGGACCCGCTGGCCACGCAGTCCGGCGTGCTGGCCGCGCTGCTGGCGCGGCGCGGTTACACGGGGCCGGAGCACGTGATCGACGGGAAGGAAGGGCTGGTCAGGGTGTTCGGCCCGGAGTGGAAGCTGGACGTGCTGACGGACGGCCTGGGCAGTGACTGGCGGATTCTGCGCTGCGGCATGAAGGCCTACCCGACCGAGGCGCTGACGCACACGCCGATCTCGGCGGTGCTCGAGCTGGTGCAGGAGCACGACCTGAGGCCCGAGCACATCGCGCAGGTGACGATCCACTCGCTGGCGCGGGCCGCGGACATCCTGGCGGACCCATCGAAATACGATCCGCGCTCCAAGGAAACGGCGGATCATTCGCTGCCCTATTGCATCGCGGCGGCGATCGTGGACCGGCAGGTGACGCCGGTGCAGTTCGAGATGGCGCGCATCATGGACGCCACCGTGCGCGCGCAACTCCCGAAGATCAAAGTGATCGCGGACCCGGAGATCGAGGCGGTCTTCCCCGCCCTGCAGCGCACCCACGTGACCATCGAGACGACTTCGGGCACGACCGTCACGCGACAGCTCGACTACCCGCGCGGCAACCCGCACCACCCGCTCACCGATGTGCAGGTGGAGGAGAAGTTCGCGGCGCTGGCGGAGCCGGTGCTGAGCGAGGCGGCGCAGGCGAAGCTGCGCGCGGCCGTGTGGGGGTTGGACGCGCTCGCGAGCGTGCACGAGCTGGGCGAGTTGACCGCGGCGGATGCCGGCGCGCACGCCGTGACCGGGCCCGCGTGAGGTGACGCGATGGGTCAGACGATAGTCGAGAAGATCGCGCAGGCGCACCTGGCCGCCGGGCCGTCCCGCCCGCTCCGCGCGGGTGACATGGTGTCGCTCCGGCCGGCCCGGATCCTGACGCACGACAACACCAGCGCGGTGCTGAAGAAGTTCCGCGCGCTGGGCGGCAAGCGGGTGTTCGACCCGTCGCAACCCGTCTTCGCGCTCGACCACGAGATCCAGAACACCTCGCCGGAGAACCTGGCGAAGTACGCGGAGATCGAGGCGTTCGCGCACGATCAGGGCATCGTCTTCCATGCGGCCGGCGAGGGCATTGGACACCAGCTGATGGTGGCGAACGGCTTCGTGCTGCCGGGCACGCTGGTGGTAGCGTCCGACTCCCACTCGAACACGTACGGCGCGTTGGGCGCCCTGGGCACCCCGGTGGTGCGCACCGATGCCGCGGCGGTGTGGGCCACAGGCGAGTTCTGGTGGCAGCTCCCGGCCACGGTGCAGGTGCGGCTCGAGGGGCGGCTGCGACCGGGCGTGACCGGCAAGGACGTGATCCTCGCGCTGTGCGGCACGTACAACCACGACGAGGTGCTGAATGCGGCCCTGGAGTTCGCGGGGCCGGGCGTCCTTGCGCTGGGCATGGCCGACCGGCTCACGATCGCGAACATGACCACGGAGTGGGGCGCGCTCACCGGCTGGTTCCCGGTGGACGCGGTCACCATCGGGTACCTGGAGGAGCGGCACGAGACGCAGCTGGTGCACGGCGTCGCCCGTTTCAGCGCGGAGCAGCTCGAGCAGTGGCGCACCTCGCCGCCCGCTCCGGATGACGACGCCCGGTACGCCGCGCGCATCATGCTCGACCTGGACGCGGTGCGGCCGGGCATTGCCGGTCCGGACGCGGTGCAGCGGGTGGAGTCGCTGGCGGCGGTGCGCGGGCGGCAGGTGCGCATCAGCAAGGCTTACCTGCTCTCCTGCGTGAACGGCCGCGAGCACGACCTGGAGGCGGCGGCCGCGGTGCTGAACGGGCAGCGGGTGGCGGACGGGGTGAAGCTGTACGTGGCGGCGGCGAGCCGCGAGGTGCAGGAGCGGGTGGCGGCGAGCGGGTCGTGGCAGGTGCTGCTGGACGCGGGCGCGATCGCGCTGCCGCCGGGCTGCGGTCCGTGCATCGGTCTGGGCGAGGGTCTGCTGGAGCCAGGCGAAGTGGCGATCTCCGCGACCAACCGGAACTTCAAGGGGCGGATGGGCTCGCGCGATGCCACCGTGTACCTGGGCAGCCCCGAGGTGGTGGCTCGCTCCGCGGTCGCGGGCTACATCGACGGCCCGGCGATCCCCGGTGACGGCTTCCCGCCGCCGGGTTCGTTCGAGCGGCTGCCCGCGAGCGAAGTGCCCGCGGAGAGCGTGGCGATCGCGGACGGGTTCCCGGCGAGCCTCGCGGGACGGCTGCTGTTCCTGCCGCAGAACGATCTGAACACCGACGGCATCTACGGCAAGGACTACACGTACCGGGAGCTGACGCGCGCGGAGATGGCCCGGGTGGTGATGGCCAACTACGATCCGGAGTTCGCGGCCACCGTGCAGCCGGGGGACGTGCTCGTCGGGGGCTGGAATTTCGGGACCGGGTCGAGCCGCGAGCAGGCGGTGACCGCGCTGCAGGCGGCAGGCGTGAGCGCGCTCGTGGTCGGGAGTGCATCCCAGACGTACGTGCGGAACGCGTACAACAACGGCTTCATCTGCATCGAGTGCCCGGCGCTGGTGCGGCGGCTGCGGGAGCGGTATGCCGCCGCGCGCGAGCGGCGGCAGCCCACGATCGTGGCAGACACGCCGCTGGCGATCGATTTCGCGAACGGTCGGGTGCAGTTCGAGGGGGAGTCCTTCCCGTTCCCGGCGCTGGGCGAGGTGCCGCAGGCGCTGGTGGCCGCGGGGGGCGTGGAACAGCTGGTCAGACAGAAGCTCTCACGACAGGGGTGACGATATGCGACGTACCGTGGTGACGATGCCGGGCGATGGCATCGGCAAGGTGGTGCTGCCGCAGGCGCTCAGGGTGCTGGAGGCGGTGGGGTTCGAGGCCAACTACGTGCATGCCGACATCGGCTGGGACTGCTGGACGCACGAGGGGAACCCGCTGCCGGACCGGACGGTGCAGCTGCTTAAGGAGCACAAGCTGGGCCTGTTCGGCGCGATCACATCGAAGCCGAAGCGCGAGGCGGAGGCGGAGCTGGCGCCGCAGCTGCGCGGTCAGGGCTTCACCTACTTCAGCCCGATCGTGGCCATGCGGCAGCTGTTCGACCTGGACATCTGCATCCGCCCCTGCCGGACGTTTCCGGGCAACCCGCTCAACTTCGTGCGGCGGCAGCCGGGTGGCGGGTTCGAGGAGCCGTTCGTGGACGCGGTGGTGTTCCGGCAGAACACGGAAGGTCTGTACTCGGGGATCGAGTGGCTGGACCCGCCGCCGCCGGTGCGGGCGGCGCTGGCGTCGCACGCCAAGTTCAAGCCGTTCGTGAACATCCCGGGCGAAGACCTGGCGGTGGGCTGCCGGGTGATCACGCGGGCGGGGGCGTTCCGGATCGCGCTGGCCGCGTTCCGCTACGCGCGCAAGCACGGCTACGGCAGCGTCACGGTGTGCGAGAAGCCGAACGTGCTCCGGGACACATCGGGGATGATGGAGGACGAAGCGCGGAAGGCGCGCGAGAGCTACCCGGAGATCGACCTCCGCTTCACCAACATCGATGCGCAGATGATGTGGCTGACCAAGGACCCGGAGAAATACGGCGTGCTGGTGGCCAGCAACCTGTTCGGCGACATCCTCTCCGACGCGTTCGCGGGCCTGGTGGGAGGACTGGGGTTCGCGTGCTCCGGCAACGTGGGCGCGGAGGTGGCGGTGTTCGAGCCGACGCACGGCTCGGCGCCCAAGTACGAGCACCTGGATCCGCCCATTGTGAACCCGATCGCGATGATCCTGAGCGCGGCCATGCTGCTGGACCACGTGGGCGAGAACGCGCGCGCCAACGCGATCCGGGACGCGGTGGCCGCAGTGGTGAAGGAGGGCAAGGTCCGCACCTACGACATGTTGCGCATGCCGGGTGGCGCGGAGGCGATCAAGCGCGGGGCGGCCACCACCACGCAGCTGACCGACGCCATCCTGCAGCACCTGCGCGTGCCGGTGCTGGCCTGACACCGAGCGTCGGCGTCCGGAGTGCGGGCGGGGCGCGCGGACGTCCGGCCCGGCCCGGTCCCGGCATTTGAGGGAGCATGATCATGCAGCCAGGTACGATCGCACCGGTCCCCGAAGTCGCCACGGCCGGACGCCGCGGCGCCGATGTCCGCTCCGACGTGCACGTCTCGGTCGAGCCCACCAGTGGTGGCCAGATCGAGCTCGGCATCGAGTCGAAGGTGGGCAGCCTCTACGGCGACTCCATCCGCGTCGATGTCATGGAGCTGCTGCTGACCGCGGGCGTGAAGAGCGCCCGCGTGCAGCTCGAGGACCAGGGCGCACTGCCGTTCGTGATCGCAGCCCGGGTGGAAGCGGCGCTGCGGCGCGCGGGCCATGCCACGGGCGACCTGCGGCCGGCCCGCTCCGCCCCGGTGCACGCGCCCAGCCCGCGCGACCGGGTGCGGCGCTCGCGGCTCTACCTGCCCGGCAACGAGCCGAAATTCATGCTCAACGCCGCGCTGCACCACCCGGATGCGGTGATCCTCGACCTCGAGGACTCGGTGCACCACGACGAGAAGGACACGGCCCGCCTGCTGGTGCGGAACGCGCTCCGGTGCCTGGACTTCGGCGCGGCCGAGCGGATGGTGCGCATAAATACCTGGCCGCTCGGCCAGATGGACCTCGAGGCGGTGGAGCCGGAGGGTCCGGCCCCGATCCTCATCCCGAAGGTGGAGCACGAGCGACAGGTGGTCGAGGTGGCGCGCGCGATCCGGCGTTTCATGCCCGGCCGGCAGGTGCACATCATGCCGATCCTGGAATCGGCGCTCGGCATCGAGAACGCGTTCGCGATCGCCCGGGCGGACCCGTTCGTGGTGGCGCTCACGAGCGGGCTCGAGGGCTCCACGGCGGCCCTCGGCGTCAGCAAAACCGCCGAGGGCGCCGAGTCGCTGTACGCACGCTGCCGGCTGGTGAACGCGGCGAAGGCGGCGGACTTGCAGGCCATCGACTCGGTGTTCGGCGACGTAGGCGACGTGGAAGGGCTGCGCTCGTGGGGGGAGCGCGCGCGGGCGCTGGGCTTCGACGGCATGGGCTGCATCCATCCGCGCCAGATCGAGGTGATCCACAAGGCGTTCGCGCCGAGTGCGGCGGAGCTGGAGAAGGCGCAGCGGATCGTGGCCGCGTTCGAGGATGCGCAACGGCGCGGCGTGTCGGTGGTGAGCCTCGGCACGCGCATGGTGGACCCGCCCGTGGTGTTGCGGGCACAGCGGCTGGTGGCGGAGGCGAGGCGGCAGGGGCTGCTGCTGGAGGTCGAGAAATGAACGCACTGGCTGAGCAGGAGGCGCCCGCGGCGCCGCCTGCTCACGAGTTCGTGGTGAACGCGGCCGCGCGCCGCGTCCCCACCGTGGTGAACGGCGAGCCGCAGGTGCCCTACGCGGGCGTCGGCGGGTATCTGCCGAGCGGTCGCAAGCACGGCCCGCCGATCCGGTCGTGCGCGTCCTATCCCGCCAACGGCGACAAGCGCGCGGCCTCCCTGCGCGCGGCGCTCGAGAAGTGCGGACTCCGGGATGGCATGACCATCTCGACGCACCATCACCTCCGGGACGGCGACGTCATCGCGGTCGAGACGCTGCGCACCGCGGCCGCCATGGGCGTGCGCGGTCTCCGCTGGTTCCCGAGCGCGTCGTTCCCCTCCCAGCGGGAAGTGATCGGGTTGATCGAGCAGGGCGTGGTGCACCACATCGAGGGCAGCATGAACGGTCCGCTCGGCGAGCTCACGTCGCGGGGCGGCATGCGCGGGCTGGGCGTACTGCGCTCGCACGGCGGGCGGTGGCAGGCGGTGCAGGACGGCGAGGTGCACATCGACATCGCCGTGATCGCGGCGCCCACGGCCGACCCGTTCGGCACCGCGGACGGCTCGCACGGGCCCTCGGCGTGCGGATCGCTGGGCTTCGCGCTGGCGGATGCGACGTACGCGGACCACGTGATCGTGGTCACCGATCACCTGGTGCCCTTCCCGTGCATCCCGTGGCAGATCCAGGGGAACAACGTGGACTGCGTGGTGGTGGTGGACTCCATCGGCGATCCGAAGAAGATCGTGTCGGGCACCACCGAGATCACGAAGAGCCCGGACCGGCTGCTGATCTCCGAGTACATCGCGCGCTTCGTGCGTGACGCCGGGATCATGAAGCACGGCTTCTCCTTCCAGGCCGGCTCGGGCGGGATCTCGCTGGCGTTCGTGCAGTACCTGAAGGAGATGATGAAGGCCGCGGGGGTGAAGGCGCGGTTCGTACGGGGCGGTTCGACGAAATACCTCGTGGAGCTGCTGGAGGAGGGGCTCACCGACTACATCCTGGACGGGCAGACGTTCGACCTGGCGGGCGTGGCGTCGATCGCGTCCAACCCGCGGCACGTGGCATCCTCGCCGTTCACGTCCTACAACTATCATGGCAAGGGCAACATCGCGTCCCTGATCGACGTGACCATCCTGGGCGCGACGGAAGTGGACGTGAACTTCAACGGCAACGTGGTCACGCACTCGGACGGGCTGCTGCTGCACGGCATCGGCGGGTGGCAGAACTGCCTGTTCGCGGGGTGCACGGTGCTGGCCGTACCATCGTTCCGGGATCGTATCCCGGTGATCGTGGATTCGGTAACGACGCTGTGTGGACCCGGCGAGCTCATCGACGTGGTGGTGACCGAGCGCGGGATTGCGATCAACCCGCGGCGCACGGACCTGATCGAGGCGACACGCGGGTCAGCGCTGCCGATCCGGCCGATCCGCGAGATCCAGTCGGAGGTGGAGGCGCTGATCGGCGGGAAGCCGCAGCAACCGCGCCTGACGGACACGCCGGTGGCGGTGGTGAAGTGGGTGGACGGGACGCTGATCGACACGGTCTGGCAGGTGGGCTGAACTCCGCCGTCGCCGTGCGCGGAGGAGGCAATACGCCGAAGTAACTTCGCCGTGGTATTCGCGCCCGCCATCAGGGTCGGGCATGCACCAGCTCACACCCACTGCTCCCGGGGTACGATGACCAGATCGGCTTGCGCCGCACTGCTGTTGCTCGTCTCCCTCGCCGCACCGGCGGCCGCCCAGCAGAAGCGCCTGTTCTTCACATCGAGGACGGATCCCAAAGCATCCGGCGAGGTCAGGACGCTGGACGCGGCGCTGGAGAACCAGCTGGGCATGGCGCTCATGGAGAAGTACCCATGCATGGAGCAGGCATCGACGGAGATGGTCTCGGAGATGCTGAGCGTCGAGAAGATGAAACAAATCCTCGGCGCCGGCGATGATAACGCTCTTGCCCAGATGGGCGGGTCCATAGGAGCCGATCACCTGGCGGTTACCCAGGTAACGCAGGTTGGCACCGGCTACAACGTGCAGATCACGATCCTGAATACCCGGACCGCGCACGCCACCTTCAAGCAGTCGACGCAACTCTCCGGCGCCCATGCTCTCGATGACGCCGTGGCAGCGGCCAAGCGGGCAGCGCAGGGCATGACGTTCCCGGCTTGCCCCGCCACCGACTGGTCCGGTACGGTCGTCCTGGTCGAGCAGTACAGCGGGTCGGCACCGAGCGAGGACAAGAAGACGACCATCTCCGGGAACATGTCGCTGACGATGAATTGCCGGCTGGATGGGATGAACGGCTCGGAGGCGAAGTGCAGCGTGAGCTACAACTCGGTCATGAACGTTTCGGACGGTTCCCACATCAAGCAGACGGCGCAGGACAACATCACCTGCAACATCGGCATTGACAGCGACGCCAGCGGCACGCGGCTGGTGGTCGGCAGCATACGCCTCAAGACCAACCAGTCCGGCAAACTGGTGCTCAAAGACGATCAGGGTAAGGGCGAGACCGTAGTGACCAATGGACCGAACGAGCAACAGCTGGGCGGCTGGGAATTTCACGGCCCGCCTCCCGCGGCGGGGGCGAAGTCCGTCTCGGGCAGCGGGACGTGGGGGAACGCGAAAGCCACCTGGACGCTCAAGCCGCCTGCCGGCCAGTAGGCGGGACGGCAATCGACAGGGTCTGGCAGGCAGGCTGACCTCGATACCTCGGGAGGCGTCATGACGTCGTGGATTGGCAGGACCGCTGCCCTGGCAGCGCTGGGGCTGGCGCTCGCTCCCAGCGGCGCAGCCGCGCAGCTGCCGCCGGCGGCCGAGCTGGTGCCGGCCGGCTTCAAGGTGGAGGTGGACCAGAACCTGGGCGGCTCGAGGATCATCAAGGCCACGAAGCCCAACGAGAACTACCCGAAGCCGCACATGGACTACGGCATCGAGCTGAACATCATGGCCATGCCGATGCCTATGGGCGTCGAGCAAATGCTGGAGATGGCGCTCGCGGGACCCGAGGAGCCGGCGGCCCGAACGCCCGGTTCCGCGACCCAGACGGAGCCGTGCGGCAAGGAGCGCTACCAGGGCGGTGTGCTGATCTGCCAGAAGAGCATCACCCCCTGGATCGGATCCGGTAAGGCGCCCGATGTGATGACCTGGGACGTGAGCTGGCAGGGCAAGGGGCCGAACGGCCTGGTCACCGCGGGTATCACCAGATTCTACGGCTCGCGGGAAGCCGCGGTGGGTGTGCTGGACGCCATCATCCCCAGGCTGAAGGCCGGCAAGTAGCTCCGGCCGGGTGGCCGGGGCCGGCGGCGGTCCGCCGGCGGCGTTACGCCATCGTGGGCGCTTTCGCGACGTCAGAGTGGCCCCACGAGGGACGCGGCCCGTACTGGGGCAAAGTCCGCGGTGATATGCGCCGCGGGGTTTGCCCCGGCCGTATCACGGCGGTGAGCCGGGGTCAACCTGACGGCGCTATTGGTGGCTGAAGTTGCCCCACGCGCGGCTCGCGGGCTCGTGGGGCACGGTTCACAGCGCGCGGGTGGGCTGGCATACCGCGCACCATGATCCCGGCGCCGCCGGTCCTTCCCGCGCGCTACACCTGCTCACCCGCGGATGCGGGCAACGCTGAACTCCCCCGCGCCTCCCGCCGCGACCGGCAATTCGATCGTGGCCGTTGCACGCTCGGCCAGCTCGAAGCTGAGCACCTGCGCGCCGGCGGCGGTGACGGCATACTGCCCCGGCACGCCGGCGAAATGCAGCCGGGCCGTGTGCGCCTGCGGGTTGTCGCTCTCGATGCGGAACGTCACCCGCTCCAGCGCGGGCGCGAGGCGGATCGCGCCATCCCGCTCGAAGCGGTCGTTGTCGAGCACCAGGTCGAGCCTGCCGGAGTCCAGCCGCCCGTGGAAGCGGCGCCGGACTCCATCCCGCGGGATTACCTCAAGGCCGCCGTTCCGCTCGGTCAGCTCGCCGCCGTAGCAGATGCGTCCGAAAATCGGGTCATCAGCCAGGACCGCGGCGGCCGCCCGCAATCCCCCGCAGAAGCCCAGGTCGATCTCGCACGAGTAGTACCAGGAGCCGCGGGTGTGCGGCTGTTCCAGCCAGGTGTTGCCGAAGGGTGCGGGCTCGAAGCCACCGCCGGCGGCGCCATCGTGCTGCGGGCCCGGGAACCAGTAGCCGTAATGCGACTCGGGAGTGCCGCAGTTGAGCAGCGCCCAGGCACTCAGGATGGACGCGTAACCCAGGCGCAGGAAGCGGTGCGGGTCGGCGGCATTGTGGAGCGCGTAGTCGAGCACGGACCAGCCACCCATCTGCGACATGTAGGTCAGCGTGTAGCGCTCACCGCCCCCGCCGCGGTAATCGCTGCCCAGGTAGAAGTAGGCCGGCTCGATGCAGCCGCGGCAGAACAGGTTGGCGGCGAGCTGCTTTTCGAGGAAGCGCTGGGTGGCCTCCGCCGGGATGGGCGGGAATTTCTCGTTGGCCGGACGCTTCGCCGCGAGCCGTTCCGCGTTGGCCAGTGCGTACTTCGCGAGCGCGTGCGTCGCCTCGAAGCCGGTCGAGTCGAAGGCGTACTCGGACTGGAACAGGTTGGGCGAGCCGTTGATGAAGTACTGGACCTTGCGCTCCCAGTGCAGCCGCAGGCGCTGGAGCTCCAGGTCCCAGCCGCGTTCTTCCAGTGCGGCCAGGATCTCCACGATGACGAGCTCGTTGTAGAGCCCAGTGTGGTAGGCGGACCAGCCCTCGATCTCGTCGGGGATCGTGAACATCGCGATCGCCGTGTTGCAGGCGCGGCGCAGGTAATCGTCGGCCGAGAGCGTCGTATGGATCTCGGGGTGATGCTTCGCGACGCGGTACATGCCGAAGTACATGAGCGCGATGTGGGAGTAG
>VEPF01000047.1:0-1501 GCA_012027055.1 Gemmatimonadota bacterium
AACTCGGGCGGCGCGAAGGCGCGGATCACGAGCGCGATCGGGATGAAGTACATGTTGGCGATGCTGTGCTCGAACCCCGCCGCGACGAATGCGGTGAGCGGGAAGATGATGGCCATGATCTTGTCGGTGGTGGAGCGGGCGCTGTAGGTGAGCCAGACCGCCAGACAGACCAGGGCGTTGCACAGGATCCCGAGCGCGACCGCCTGCACGAAGCCATACCCCAGCTTCCCCGCGCCCGTCGCCAGCGCGGCCGTGCCGACCGCGCCGCTGCCGAACCGGTACTGGCCGCTCAGGAACATGAGCAGCACGGTGCCGAGCGAGCCGACCAGGTTGCCCAGGTAGACCACCACCCAGTTGCGCAGCAGCACGCGCGTGGTCACCTGGCGCGTGGTCCAGGCCATGACGATGAGCGCGTTGCCGGTGAACAGCTCGGCGCCGCCCACGATCACCAGGATCAGCCCGAGCGAGAAGACGAGCCCGGCCAGCAGGCGGACCACACCGTAGGGGAGCACGCCGGTGGTGCCGGCCGTGACGGTGGTGGCGAACAGCGCCCCGAGGGCAATGAAGGCCCCGGCGAGCACCGCGAGCACGAAGGTGCTCAGCTGGCTCATGGCCGCCTTCTTCACGCCGATCTGCTCGGCCTTCGCGGCCATCTCGGCGGGTATCAGGGCATCGAGCGTCGAACTCCCCAGGCTGGCCGTCATATCCCCCACCTCTGGCTGTGGACCAGGTCACCACCCTGCCCGAAATTACTGCCCGCGGAACGGTGCCACAGGCGGCGCCCGGCGCAAGAACGCCCGGCGGCCGCGGGCCGCCGCCGCGGGCCGTTCCGGTTCCGAATCCTTAACGAACCGCGGGGGCCGGACGTCTAATTGGGCAAAGGAGGAGTTGACCATGAAGAAGATGACGATGCTGGTGACGGTTCTGCTGGCACTGGCACCCGGGTTGGCAACGGCACAGCAACCGCCGCAGCCGCCCCAGGCACCGCAGGCACCGGCCGCACCCAACTGGCGGCCAGGCCCGGGCGCGCGTGCCCGGCTGGCGGCGCGGGCGCCGTTCGCGGGACGGATGGCCTGGCAGGGCCGTTGGGCCGGAGTCCCGGGGCGCGGCGGTTTCGGCCAGTTCCGCGGCCAGGCCTGGGGCCCGATGCAGCAGTTCCAGCGCCAGGGCCGGGGCATGCCGGGCGCCATGATGGGGCGCCGCATGGCGCGTCCGGGCGGCATGATGGGCATGGGCATGCCGGGCGAGGGCATGGGCATGCCTGGCCAGGGCATGGGCATGCAGGGGCCGGGCCGGGGCATGGGCATGCCGGGCCAGGGCGGGCCGCTGGGCCCGCTGGCGGACCCGCGCATCCGCCAGCAGTTGAACCTGACGGACGCGCAGGTGAAGCAGCTGGATGAGCTGCGGGCGTCGGTGCAGGCCGAACGGCAGAAGCAGATGGTAGTGGTCCGGGCTGAGCTGCAGAAGCAGATGGAGCAGGTGCGGGCGGCGCGGCAGAAGC
>VEPF01000047.1:1511-9604 GCA_012027055.1 Gemmatimonadota bacterium
CTCCGGTACCACACCGAAAGGCCCCCGCGCTACGACTCCCGGGCCGCCAGGCCGGCCAACCGGCCGGTCGCCCAGGCCCAAGCGAAGTTGTAGCCGCCGATCGGCCCGAACGCGTCCAGCAGCTCGCCGCACAGGAAGAGCCGCGGCCGCACCCGGCTGGCCAGTGAGCGCGCGTCCACTTCCTCGAGGGCCACGCCCCCGCCGGTCACTTCCGCCTTGCGGTATCCCTCATCGCCGGTGTGCGGCAGCGGGAAGCGCAGGAGCACGTCGAGCAGGCGACGTCGCACGTCCCGCGGTAGCGTCGCGACACGCTGGTCCGCGGCGATTCCCGCCTCCTGCAGGAGCACCTCGGCCAGGCGGTCCGGCAGCCGCCGCTTGAGCGCGCCCGCGACCGTGGCCGCACCCGCCGAGAGCAGCCGCTCCCACTCCGGCGCTTCGATCGCGCCCCACTGCACGAGCAGCGGCTGGGCACCGCCGGCCAGGCGCGCGCGCACGGCAGTGTGGGCGATGTCCAGCACGGCGGGCCCGCTGTAGCCGCGGTGCGTGAACAGGAAGCCGCCGCGCGCCTCGCCTGCCCCGGGCGCCCGCACCACCACCTCCAGGGAGACGCCCGCCAGCGTGGCGAAGCGCGGCGGCCGGAGGGTTAGCGGCGTGAGCGCCGGATAGGTGGGCCGGACGGTGTGGCCGAGGCGGGCCGCGAAGCGCAGCCCGTCGCCGTCGCTGCCGGTCTGCGGCACCGAGAGCCCGCCGGTGGCGAGCACGACCGCGTGCGCTGCCAGGACGGCGCCGTCCTCCAGCCGCACCTGCCAGGGCGCCGCTTCGCCCGCCGGCGGCGCGAGCGCCCGCACGCGCTCACCGAAGCGGCACGCCACGCCGCGCTCACGTACCGTATGCAGCAGCGTGTCACGCACCTGCGCGGCGCGGTTCGAGGCGGGAAACAGCTTGCCGGTCTCCGGCTCCAGTTGCAGCTCGATGCCCAGCTCGCGCTCGAAGAAGCGGCGCTGCGCGTGGTCCGGCCAGCTGCGCAGCACGTTGCGGAGGATGTGCGGCGAGGAGTCGGTGGTGTACTGCGCCGCGTCGAAACGGGAAGGCAGCAGGTTGCAGCGGCCGCCGCCGCTGATCAGGATCTTGCGGCCGCCCTCCGCGGTGCGCTCGAGCAGGATCACCGGGCGCGCTCCGCCGGCCGCGAAGTACGCCGCCAGCAGGCCGGCCGCGCCGGCGCCCACCACCACCACCGGATCGAGGCTCACATCATCCCTCCGTTCGAAATCCACCAGCCCTGCGTTGCCTGTCCGGCAACCGCCGGGCGGGATCCCGCTTCGCCCCGGCCGGCCGGTCCGCCGCGACCGCCCGCGGGCGGTCGGTCCCGGCGGGATTGCCCGCGCGGGGCTGCCTCACGATCATCCGGCGTGCCGGGGTAGGCCCGGGACCTTACTCACCTGCAGGATGACCTGGCAATGATGCCCATTGATTTCCGGACGCGAGTCCGGCTGCTGGCCCTCGCTGCGCTGCTGCTCGCGGGCGCGGCCCCCGCCGCGGCGCAGACCAAGCTGCTGCGGTTCCCCGCGGTCCACGGCGACCGCGTGGCGTTCACCTATGCCGGCGACATCTGGACCGCGCCGATCACCGGCGGGACCGCGACGCGGCTCACCGCCCATCCCGGCATCGAGCTGTTCGCGAGATTCTCGCCCGATGGCAAATCGATCGCCTTCACCGGTCAGTACGATGGCGATGAGCAGGTGTACGTGATGCCGGCCGGCGGCGGCGTGCCGAAGCAGCTGACCTGGTACCCGGCCAAGGGGCCGCAGGCGGAGCGCTGGGGCTACGACAACCAGGTGTACGGCTGGACCCCGGACTCGAAGCGGATCCTGTTCCGCTCGTGGCGCGACTCCTGGACGCTCGCGGCCGCGAAGCTGTTCACGGTGAGCGCGGAGGGCGGGCCGGCCGAGCCGCTGCCCTTGCCCATGGCGGGCTCGGGCGCGTTCGACGCCACCGGCAATCGCATCGTCTATTCGCCGCTGTTCCGCGATTTCCGCTCGGAGAAGCGCTACAGCGGCGGGCAGCGCAACAAGCTGGTGATCTTCGACCTGCAGGCGAACACCGCCGCCAAGTTCCCGGAGCAGGAGCGGGCGCAGCGGGACGAGATGTGGATCGGCGACGTCGTCTACTACAACTCCGACCTGGACGGCACCTTCAACCTCTACACCTACAACCCGGCCACGAAGGAGACGCGGCAGGTCACGCGCGGCAGGACCTGGGACGTGCGCTGGCCGAGCGCGGACCCGGCCGTCGGCCGGATCGTGTTCGAGCTGGGCGGCGAGCTGCAGCTGCTGGATACGAAGACCGGCGCGGTGACGCCGATCCGCATCACCGTCCCCGATGACGGACTGGCGCGCCGCCCTGCCCGGATCGCGGTGGGCGGACAGATCGCGGAGTTCGCCCTGAGCCCCAAGGGCGAGCGGGCGCTCTTCATCGCCCGCGGCGACGTCTTCACCGCCCCGATCGAGAAGGGCCCCACGCGCAACCTGACCGACAACTCGAGCGCGCACGAGAAGGCGCCCGCGTGGTCGCCGGACGGCGCGAAGATCGTGTTCCTCTCGGACCGTTCCGGCGAGGAGGAGCTGTGGCTGGTGGCGCAGGACGGGAGCGGCCAGCCGGAGCAGCTGACGAAGAACGGCAAGGTGATGCGCTACCAGCCGGTTTGGTCGGCGGACGGCTCGCGCATCGCGTTCGGTGACAAGGACGGCAAGCTCTGGGTGCTGAACGTCGCCTCGAAGGACCTGGCGGAGATCGCGGACGATCCGCGCGGCCAGATCAACGACTACACCTGGTCGCCGCGCGGAAATTACCTGGCGTTCAGCATCGCGGACGCGCGCGGCAACAACTCGGTGCAGGTGTGGAACGCCGCGGACGGCAAGCTGCACCAGGTGACGGACGGCTTCTTCAACGAGTACGGCCCGGCCTGGGACGGCGACGGCAACTACCTGTTCTACCTGAGCGAGCGCGAGTACGCACCGCAGCTCTCCAACAACGAGTGGAACTTCGCGGGCAACCGGAGCACGCGCATCTATGCGCTCACGCTGCGCGCGGACCAGGCGCACCCGTTCCCGCCCGAGAGCGACGAGGTGAAGGTCACCGCGCCGGCCGACAGCGCGAAGAAGCCGGCCGCGGCCGGCGAGCTGCGCATCGACTTCGACGGGATCGCGAAGCGCGCGGCCGCGGTACCGGTGGACGCGGACAACTTCCGCGGCCTGGCCGCCAACAAGGGCAACCTGTTCTACGTGACCGCTGGTCCGGGCTACTACGGCCGCGCCAGCGGCATCCAGAGCGCCCTCAAGGTCTTCTCCCTGGCCGACCGCAAGGAGACCACGCTGGTGGCCAATGCGGGCGGCTACGCGCTCTCGCAGGATGGCAGCAAGCTGCTGGTGCGCGAGGGCGGCGCGTTCAACCTGTACGATGCCAAAGCCAGCGGCGCGGGCTCGAAGAAGACCGTGGCCACCGGCGGGCTGTACGTGAACCGGGTGCCGGCGGAGGAGTGGGCGCAGATCTTCGACGAGGTGTGGCGCCGCTACCGGGACTTCTTCTACGTGCCCAACATGCACGGCAACGACTGGGCGGCGCTGCGCACGCAGTACCGGCCGCTGCTCCAGTTCGTGGGCCACCGCTCCGACCTGAACTACGTGATCGCCGAGATGCTGGCGGAGCTGTCCGTGCAGCACGCCTACATCGCGGGCGGCGACTGGGACAGCCCGCCGCGCCCGCGCGTGGCCCTGCCGGGCGCGCGCTTCGAGCTGGACAGGGCAT
This sequence comes from Gemmatimonadota bacterium, assembly GCA_012027055.1. GTDB lineage: Bacteria > Gemmatimonadota > Gemmatimonadetes > Longimicrobiales > RSA9 > VEPF01. Next base: position 5,316 of record VEPF01000047.1, read on the forward strand.
CGGGGAAGTACCGGATCGCGAAGATCTTCGCGGGCCAGAACCAGGAGCCGATCTACCGCTCGCCGCTCACCGAGGTGGGCGTGAACGCGGGCGTGGGCGACTACGTGCTGGCCATCGACGGCCAGCCGCTCAGCGCGGCCGAGGACCCGTACCGGCTGCTGGTGAACAAGGCGGACCGCCCGGTGGCACTCACGCTCGCGAAGTCGGCCAACGGCGAGGGGACGCGCACCGTGAGCTATCAGCCGGTCACCAGCGAGCAGGACCTGGTCTACCTGGACATGGTACTGGACCGGCAGCAGCGCGTGGCGAAGCTGTCGGATGGCAAGGTGGGCTACATCCACGTGCCCGACATGGGCGCGCCCGGGCTGCGCGAGTTCATCAAGTGGTACTACCCGCAGATCCGGAAGGAAGGCATGGTGGTGGACGTGCGCGCCAACGGTGGCGGCAACGTCTCATCGATGCTGCTCGAGCGCCTGATGCGCGTGCCGCTCGCGGCCGGCTTCTCGCGCACCGACGACTACCCCACGCTGTATCCGCGCCAGCCCATCTTCTACGGCGCGCTGGCCGCGATCCTGGACGAGAACTCGGCGTCCGACGGCGACATTTTCCCGGCCATGTTCAAGCAGGCGAAGCTGGGACCGCTCGTCGGCGTGCGCAGCTGGGGCGGCGTGGTGGGCATCACGGATCACGGCGGGCTGGTGGACGGCGGCACCGTGAACGTGCCCGAGTTCGGCTTCAATGCGGTCACCGGCGAATGGATCATCGAGGGCCACGGCGTCGATCCCGACATCGTGGTGGAGCAGGACCCGATCGCGGTGATCAACGGCCGGGACCCGCAGCTGGAACGGGCGGTCCAGGAGGTCTTGAGGCAGATGGCGGCGAACCCGAAGAAGCTGCCGGTGCGGCCGGCGGCGCCGGTGAAGACCAAGGGAACGAACTAGAGGGAATGGGGGCAACGGGAAGGGGCGGGCGTACTCCCTTCCCATTCCCGTTTCCCATTCCCCGTTCCCCGTGCGCCTGCCTCAGGCGCCCGCCGGCCTCACTCCTTGACTACCTGGTAGCCTTTCGCGGCCATGGCATCCATGCCGCCACCGTTCTCCAGCTGCGTGAAGCCCTTGCCCTTCAGGACCTCGAGGGCGAGGCCCGAGCGGCGGCCGCTGCGGCAGTAGAGCAGGACCGGCTGGTTCTGGTACTGCTGCAGCTCCTGCCAGCGCTGCTCCATCTGGTCGTAAGGGATCAGGAGCGCGCCCTTGATGTGACCGGCATCGTATTCCTGCTGGGTGCGCACGTCCACGATCACGGGCGCAGCGGGTGCCGCCGGACTCGGTGCCGCCGGTGTGGGCATGGAGGCTTGCAGCGACTCGGGCGCGGGCGCGGACGACCCCGCGGCTCCGGGTACGATGCGGGCCGGCGGCAGCGTGTCCGGAATCATGCCCGCCGTCTCAGCCTGCGGGACGTCTGGCTTCTGCCCGCCGCCGCAGCCGAGCACGAGCAGCACGGCCGCTGCCAGCAGCGTGAAGGTTGACCGGGAATTCATGTTCGCTCCTTGGGTTGATGCGGGTGCCAGAAGCATGGAGGATTCAGGCGCCACCGCAAGTCGGGGGGGGCGGCCCGCATCGAGCGGCCGCTAGGGGCCTGGAGGGAATCATGAGGAACAGTCTGCTGCCAGTCGCGTTGTGGACGCTGGCCGGGCTGGTACCGCTGGTCGTGGTGGCGTACGGGAACTTGGCCTTCTGGCGGCTGGTCGGTCATCCCGAACGGTTCGCCGAGGAGATGGACGTCCTCCCCATGCAGGCCCTGCTCGCGGCCCTGCCGTTCCTGGTGCTGGCGCGCGCCGGCTCGAAGGGCGCCGCGGCAAGCCCGCCCGCCGCGTTCGCGGCCGCGGCCCTGGCCGGCCTGGCGGTCACGCTGCCGCTCTGGGGTCTCTACTACTATGACGGCTACAGGTACTGGAAATACCACCTGTCGGGCGGGGCCAACATCGGGCTCGGCTGGCTCATGCTCGCCTCGCCGCTGCTGGCTGGGATCGCCATGCACGCCGCGTTCCGGCGGGTGAGCCGCGCGCGGGAGGCAGGCCGAAAGCCGGGGGACCCCGGGCAGGAGGCGGGGCGCTGACGTCGCCTCAGAGACCGCGCAGGAAGCGGCGCGCCAGCTGGATGTAGCGGCCGTCCTGCTCGGCCATGGGCCGCGCCAGCTCCTGGTCCAGCAGCTTCCGGATGTGCGGGTGCAGCGACGGCTCGCCCCAGCGGTAGCCGGTGGCGGCCTCCGCCTCCTGCATCTGCCCATCCCGCGCCGCTTCCAGCAGCGCCAGCGCGGCGGCCGCGTTATAGCCGGGATCCCAGGGCTCCGGCAGCGCGAACCGGCGGCGGGGGACGTCGCCTGAATCTTCTTTCACGAAGGCGCGTGACATGACGGCTCCCGGGATGCAGTGCGGCGGCGGACCGCCGGAGCAGCCCGCCGCCGCAACGTGGCCCGGATCCCGGTGCCCCGGCAAGGGGCAGGAGTCGCGGACCTGTCCCTGCCTCAGTCGACGGTCTTGAGGATCTCCAGCAGGAGGTCCCAGAACTTCGGCACCGTGTCCAGGTGGATCTTCTCGTCGGGCGAATGCACGCCCTCGAGGGTCGGGCCGAAGGACACCATGTCCATCCCCGGGTAGCGCTCGCCGATGATGCCGCACTCGAGCCCGGCGTGGATGGCCTTCACCGCCGGGTCCTTGCCGTACAACGACCTGTAGGTCTGCTGCGCGATCCTGAGGATCGGGGAGTTCAGGTCGGGCTTCCAGCCGGGATATCCCGCGGAGGTTTCGGCGGCGGCCCCACCCAGCGTGCAGACCGCGCGCACGCTCTGGCACGCCTCATCCAGCTCGGACGTGACCGAACTGCGCTGGCTGCTGATCAGCTCGATGCCCCGCCGGGTGGTGTGCACCGCGGCGACGTTGGTCGACGTCTCCACGAGGCCGGGGATATCGGCGCTCATCTTGCGCACGCCATGCGGCATGGCGGCGATGGTCAGGCACACCTTCTTCTGCAACGCACGCTTCAGCACGTTGCCCTTCCGCCCGCCCTGCTTCTCGAGCACGACGGTGAGGCCGGGATCCACGCTGGCCAGCTCCGCTTTTGCCGTCTCCTGGAATGCGGCCACCGCCGCGACCGCGGCATCCCACTGCTTCACGGGCACGTAGATGACGGCCTCGGACTCGCGCGGGATCGCGTTGTGCTTGTCGCCGCCCTCCAGGGCTGCCAGACGCCCGCCCAGCTCGGCGACTGCCAGCACCGCGCGGTTGCCGATCTTCACCGCGTTGCCGCGGCCCTTGTCGATCTCGAGCCCGGAGTGCCCGCCCCTGAGGCCGGTCACCCGGAGCAGGCCCCGGACGGTCCCCGCCGGTGCGGCCTCGGTGGCCAGCGCCCAGGTGGCGATGGTGTTGCGCCCGCCCGAGCAGCCCACGTAAAGCGCGCCCTCCTCCTCCGAGTCGAGGTTCATGAGAGTGCGGCTCTCGACGAATCCCGGCTCGAGGGCGGCGGCGCCGGTGAGGCCGGTCTCCTCGTCGATGGTGAAGAGGAACTCGAGCGGCCCATGCACCAGGGATTTGTCCGCCATGATGGCCAGGCCCGCGGCCACGGCGATGCCGTTGTCGGCGCCCAGCGTGGTACCGTTGGCCATCAGCATGTTGCCCTTCCGCACCAGCTCGATGGGGTCCTTCGAGAAGTCGTGCACCTTGTCCTTGTTCTTCTCGCAGACCATGTCCAGGTGCCCCTGGAGGGCCACGCTCCGGACTCCTTCCCGGCCGGGCGACGCCGGCTTCCTCACGACCACGTTGCCGAGCTTGTCGGCCTGCGCTTCCAGCCCGAGCTGCCGGGCGGTGTCGAGCACGTACTTCGTGATCTTCTCCTCGTGCTTCGAGCAGCGGGGAACGGTCGCAATCTCCGCGAAGTACTTCCAGATCAGCTCGGGCTTCAACCCTGCAATCGCTTCACTCATGGTTCATCTCCTGGATGGTCGAACGTCAGCAGCTGGTCCCTGACCAGCCGCTTCACGAACCGGGCGACGCGCGCGCGGACTTCGGCCGGATCGCCGCCCAGGCGCCCGTGGAGCCGGTCCGCGATCTCGAGCACGGTGCTCCGCCCGTCGCATTGCTCCCACACGAAACTACCCTCGTCATCCAGCTTCACCCGGAAATCCGGCCGGGTGAGCAACGGCCGGACCCAACTCAGCCACCGGCCCCGGAACTTGGGCACCAGGACGACCGTGCGGCCGTCCCGGATCTCGGAACCGAAGACCCGGGTCGGCCG
>VEPF01000047.1:9614-12764 GCA_012027055.1 Gemmatimonadota bacterium
GAGCGCCAGGAGCAGCAGCGCGAACCAGAACCCGAACACCGAGCCCGCCGGCACCAGCAGCGCGGCGAAATTCACCTCGCCGAACGCGAGCGCGGCGAACAGCAGCCCGATCAGGGCTTCGCCCGCGATCAGACCGGCGGCGATCAGCACGCCGATGTTCTCCACTCTCGCCTTCTGGGCCGCGTTGTGCTTGCGCATGCCACCGAGCCCGTTCACGGCCGCGCGGATCGCGCCGCCCAGGAAGATGGCGAAGGTGGTGCCCAGGTTGATGTACATCCCGACGCACACCAGCATCGGGCTCGGCACCCGCATCATGATCATGCCAATGCCGAAAACCACGCCCACGATGATCAGCGGCCACGCCATGTTCCCGCCGACGATGCCCTGCGAGAGCATCGCCATCAGGCTGGCCTGCGGCGCCGGCAGGTTCGGCCCGCCGAACCCGCCCTGGAAGGCCGGCACCGCCATCTCCCCGGCCTTGATGTCCCCGACGTGCAGCACCACCAGCGGCAGGAACAGCACTGCGGCCGCGAGCGCCACGCCCATCAGGTCGCCCACCTGCATCTTCCACGGGGTACCGCCCAGGATGTGTCCGCCCTTCAGGTCCTGCAGCATCTCGCCGGCCACCGCCGAGGAGCCGCAGCCGCCGCCCGCCACGCCGAGCACCGCGGCCACCCCCGCCTCGCCGCTCATGCCGAGCGCCACCATCAGCAGCGCGGCGATCACCAGCGTGGACAGGGTGAGACCGCTGATCGGGTTGTTGCTCGACCCGATCATGCCCACCAGGTAGCCGGACACCGCGGCGAAGAAGAACCCGGCGATCACCAGCACCAGGGTGGCGACCAGCGCGGCGCCCCAGGCGTTCTGCGTGAAGTGGTTGTAGATGAAGAACACGAGCACCGAGGTCGCCAGCACGCCGAGGATCACCCGGTTGAAGGGCAGGTCACGCTCGGTCCGGTCCCCGACCGGCACGCCGCCGGCGGCTTTCTTGACGTCCGCCACCGACCGGCCGAGGCCGGTGGCCAGGCTCTTGCGCATCCGGAACAGCGTGTAGGCGGCGCTGGTGAGCATGCCGCCGATCGCGATGGGCCGCACGATCGTGAACCACACGTTGTTGGCCATCGCGATCCACTGGTCGGTGGTGGGCTCCGGGGAGCCGGCCGCGAAGACCGTGGGGCCGATGAAGTAGGTCAGGATCGGAACCAGCAGGCCCCAGGCCAGGACGCCACCGGCGAAGTTGAGGGATGCGAGCTTCGGTCCGATGATGTAGCCGACCCCGAGGAACGCCGGGCTGATCGAGGGCGAGGTGAGGAGCATGCCGCTCTGGCCGGTGGCGGCGCCGCTCGAGCGCAGGCTGATGGTGGTCTTGGCGAAGGCGATGAACTTCTGCCAGGTGCTGGCGAACAGGTTGATCTGCGCCAGTCCCTGGACCAACGCCCCGAGTCCCATCGCGCCGAACAGGAACTTGGCGCCCGTACCGCCGGTCCGGCCGGCCTTGTGGATCTCGGCCGCGGCAATGGATTCCGGGAACGGCAGCTCGACGTCCTCCACCATCACCCGGCGCAGCATGGTCACGAACATGATGCCCAGGATGCCGCCCGCGAGCATGATGAGCGACGCCTGGATGTAGTGGCTCACCGTGGCGAATTCGGTCCAGATGCCGGCGATGTAGAGCGCGGGGATCGTGAAGATGGCGCCCGCCGCGACCGACTCGCCGATGGAGCCGACGGTACGCGCCATGTTCTCCTCGAGGATGGTTCCCCGGAAGATGCGCAGCACCGCCATGCCGATGACGGCGGCCGGGTACGTCGCCGCGATCGTCATCCCGGCCTTGAGGCCGAGGTAGGCGTTGGCGGCGCCGAGCACCACGCACATAACGAGGCCGATGATCACCGCGCGCACCGTGAATTCCGCCATCCTGGTGTCCGCGGAAACGAACGGCTTGAAGGGTTGCGTCATGGCAGCTCCTGGCTTGGCTGGTGAGGATTTGATGTCATAGTGGGCGGGAAGCCGCAGCCGGGCTGCGCCGTGCGGCCTCCATGGTGGACGGGACCTGCCCCGCTCCGGATTCCGGCGCCGGCCCGCGCCTGTGGCCACCGCCGGAGGAGGCGCGCTCCCGCGTCCCGAACGCAGCAGCGGTCGCGGCCGGCCGGGCCGGAGCCCGACTCCGCGACGTCGCTGGTACCACGCAGTTCTGGGAGCGTGCGTCCATTACCCGGGCCCGGTCCTGAGAGGGAGGCGCAACGTTACGCCCGGCCCGCGTCCGTGGCAAGGCGCGCAGCGGACCCCGGAACGGCGCCTGGCGGGGCCCCGTCAGACCCCTGCGTCCGGCTCGTCCTGCGGGGCGATGGCCGCGCAGATTTCGGCGAGCGGCGCGGCCGAGGCCTCGAGCAGCTGCGCAGCGCTCCGCCGGAGCGCGCGGAGGTTGTCGGCATCGGCAGCATCGAGCGCGTCGCCCCCGGGCGCGAGGCGGGCCTGCAGCCTCCAGTAGCGGGCGAGCTTGCCGGTGTCCTGCCCGGCCAGCTGCCGGAGCTGGTAGTCCACCGCGTCGCTCACGCCATCGAAGACCACGTCCAGGATGGGCTGAGCCCAGTTCACCAGGCCCCAGTTCTTCGCGGCACGGTACGGGATCGGCTGCACCGTCTCGCCCGTGCCCAGGGAGACCAGCACGATGCGCTCCGGGGCCCACTTGCAGAGCGCCTCCACGTAGGCGCACATGGCCGGGTTGTTAGCGAACACGCCGCCGTCGATGAGCGCCTGGTAGCCGCTCGGGACCGCCGCCGCGACCTGGGCCGGCTCGAAGTAGGTGGGCGCGGCCGCGGTGGCGCGCGCCGCCAGCCGCATCGGGAAGTCGCCCGCCGCCGGGTCCTTGCGCGCGTTGTGGCTCTTGAAGATGAACGGGCGACGCTCCTCGATCTCGTATCCCGTCACCAGCACGTGCGTGAGCGCCTCCGCCAGCCGCGTCTCCCCGAAATAGCGCTGCAGCACCCGCTCGATCGGCGCCGCCGGGTACTTCTCCTCGAAGGCGTTGCCCAGCGCCCGGACGCGGTGCCAGAGCGAGCGCGAGAAGATCACTCCACCCTCGCGCCCGTAGAGCTGCACCAGCTCGGCCGCGCTGACTGCCGGCCCGCCGGCCGGGCGGGGGCAGCT
>VEPF01000098.1:0-3012 GCA_012027055.1 Gemmatimonadota bacterium
CCTCTCTTACTCCCCCGACGGCTCCAGCACGCAAATCGTCTCCCCACTGATCCCGCGCGCGGCGGTCGCAGACGTCGTCGCGTTCCTGCTCTCGCCGGCCGCGCGGCTGACGTGCGCGCCCCCCGCGCCTCCCTCCGCGAGATTCTGCTCCGTGTCCACCACGCCGGGTGCGACCGCGTTCACGCGCACGCCCGCGGCCTGCTCTTCGCGGGCGAGCGCGCCGGTAAACGCCACCACGCCCGCCTTGGCGGCGCTGTACGCGGCCAGCTGCGCCACCGGCTGGGCGGCGGCGGGCGAAGCAAAGCTGACGATCGCGCCGCGGCTCGCGCGCCGCGCTGGCAACGCGGCGCGGCTCATGACCAGGGCGGTGGCCAGGTTGCGGTCCAGCTCCCGTTGCAGCTCCTCGAGGTGCGTGTCCGCGACCGGCCGCACCAGCGTCAGCCCGCCGGCGACGTTCACCAGTCCATCGATGCGGCCGTAACGGTCGAGCGCGGCCGCGACCACGCTCCGCGCCTGCGCCTCATCCAGCAGGTCGGCGCGCGTGCCGCCGACCGCGCGGCCGGCCCCGGCCAGTTCGGCGGCCAGCTGGTGCACGGCTTCGCTGCGCCCCGTGATGAGGACGCGCCAGCCGGCGGCCGCCAGCCGGGCGGCGATGGCGTAGCCGAGCTGCCCCCTGCTGCCCACACCCGTGACGATGGCGACCGGGCCGGGCATGGCTCCTCCGGCGGTGGCGGCGCGCTGCCAGTCGGCGAGCAGCGCCAGGAGAACGAGGCCGGCCGTGCCGGCGAATACCAGGGGCGGCGGGTAGCGCGGGATGAGCATGCCGGTGGCCAGCAGCACGCCCACCGCGCCGCCGCCGAGCGCGGCGATCCCGGTCCCGCCCGCGATCCGGAAACCGCCCGCGAGCAGGCCGGTGGCATAGGCGGGGAGCGCGAGCATGAGCAGCAGGGCCAGCGAGTTCGCGGCCGCCCAACCGCGCACACCCGGAACCATGCTCCAGAGCTGCACGGCCAGCGCGGCCGACGCGTAGGCCAGCAGGGTCCACACCCAGCGCGCCCGGGTGCGCGCCGTCCCGACGCCGCTCACCCACACGCCGGCCGTGAGCGCGCCGATGGCCACCGCGATGAGCAGCCCGGTGGCGCGCAGGAAACCACGCGTGGCATAGAGCAGCAGCGCGCTCCCGGCGGCAGCGGTGATCGCGAAGGCCGCCCCGAGCAGGAACGCCGGCAGCAACTGCGGGATGGCGGACGCGGACGTCGCCTGCGGACCGGGCTGTCCGTAGCTCATGGGGCCACGCGGGCGAAGCTGCTCCGGAAGTGGGCGAGGGGCATGCCTTCCCCGCCAGCGCCGGCCAGGACCTCGCCGATGAAGATGGTGTGGTCGCCGCCTTCGTGGGTGGCCTCCAGCCGGCAGTCCAGCCAGGCGAGCGCAGCCGCCAGCACGGGGGCGCCGGTGCGCTCCGCGCGCCAGGCGATGCCGGCGTACTTGTCGGCGCGGTCCGCGGCCGCGAAGCGCCGGGCGATGTCTTCCTGGTCGGCCCGCAGCACGTTGAGCGCGAACGCACCGGCCGCGCGGATGCAGCCGTGCGTGTCGGAGGAGCGCTCCACGCACACCAGCACCAGCGGCGGATCGAGCGAGAGCGAAGCGACGGCGCTGGCCGTGAGGCCGCACGGCCGGCCGTCGGGCGCGCGGGCGCTCACCACGGCCACGCCGGTGACCCAGTGCCCCATGAGGCGACGGTATTCCGAGCTGTCCAGCGGTTTGCCTCGCCTGATCGAGGTTTCTACTTTTCGCCGCGACGCGCCCCGGTGCCGCCGTGCTGGCCGCGCCGCGGCCGCCCGGAGGCGGCGCGCCCGGACCCGCGCGCCGGGCCCTGCGCGATTCGTGCCGAGGAGAGAGTGAGACGCCCGATGAAACACCCACGACGGGCGGGTTTCGGCACCGTCCTGCTGATTGTAAGTACGCTCACCGGCTGCGACAACATTGGGTGGGGCGGCGCCAACGTGGCCGTGGTCCCGCCCCCTCCCAAGCCCAGTGCCGCGCACCAGACCGAAGCGGAAGCTGCGGCCGCGGAGGCGCTGCCCACGCGGCCCGTGCTCTACTACGTGGCCCGGGCCGGGACTGGCGCGCTGCTCACGCCGGTCGCGGAGCTGGACAAGGACTCCCTGATCCCGATCCGGCCGACTGGCGCGGCCCGCACGTTCGCGGAGCGCTTCACTGCGGAGCACATGCGCCAGGGTGCGGAGTTCGACCTGTTCAGCCGGGGGGCGCGCCTGGGCAGCTTCGTGATCCGGTCCGCCCGTGTCCCCGAGCAGGAGCTCTGCCCGCTGCTGCCGGTCGCCGAAGGCACGCTCGAGCTGGGGATGGCGGCGGACAGCGTGCGCGAGTTCCTGGCCCTCGCCAAGGCCTACTCGCCGGCGGTGGGCACCCGCGTCGCGAGCGCGCCCGCCAACCTGGAGCGCATGCGGTTCGTGGCCCCGATCCTGGCCGAGCGCATGCTGCGCGCGCGCCGAGCCCAGCTGCCCGGGAGCTGGCAGGGCGCGATGGAGCAGGTCTTCCCGTTCCCGGCCTCCGGCCGCGCCGATGCCGGCTTCGCAGCCACGTTCCTGGTGGGGGACACGCTGGGACCGGGCCTCGATGATGCCGGCTATGGCCTGTTCTTCCTGGCCATGCCCACCGCGTCCCAGACCGGCTGGGACACGATCTACGTCGACTTCCGCAACTACCCGGAGACGAAGAAGGCGGCGATCCGGGTGATCGACTACCTGGACTGGACGCGCGACGACCAGGTCGAGCTGCTGCTGCAGGTGTACGGCACGCGCGACACCTGGTTCGAGGCGGTGGCCCGCGATGACGCCGGACGCTGGCGGCGCGTGCTGAACGACCGCTGCCCGGCGGGCAGCCGGCCCGCGCTCATCCCGCCCCTGCCCGCGCCGCCGGTCCCCGGCGCCCTGCCGCCGGACACGCTGGAGTGACCATGCGCAGATCCCTGCTCGCGGCCGCGGGGGGGGG
>VEPF01000098.1:3072-12722 GCA_012027055.1 Gemmatimonadota bacterium
ACCATGCGCAGATCCCTGCTCGCGGCCGCGAGCAGCGCCGCGGCCGCCGTTCCGGCGCGCGGCCAGCGCCCCGTGCACACGTATTCCATCGTCGCCCGTGATTCCGTCACCGGTCAGTTGGGCGTGGCCGTGCAATCCCACTGGTTCAACGTGGGACCGATCGTGCCCTGGGCCGAGGCGGGCGTGGGCGCCATCGCCACGCAATCATTCGTCGAGCCCAGCTACGGCCCGCTCGCGCTGCAGCTGCTGCGCGCCGGGCGCACCGCGGCGGAGGCGTTGCGCGGGTTGGTGGCCGCCGATCCGCATCCGGAAGTGCGGCAGGTGGCGATCGTGGACGCGCACGGCGGCGTGGCCGTGCACACGGGCGCGCAGGCCATCGCGGCCGCCGGGCACGTTACCGGCGACGGCTTCTCCGTGCAGGCGAACATGATGCTCCGGCCCACCGTACCCGCGGCGATGGCGCGCGCGTACCGGGAATCGAAGGGGGACCTGGCGGAGCACCTGCTGGCCGCGCTGGAGGCAGCGCAGGCGGAGGGTGGTGACATCCGCGGGCGGCAGTCTGCGGCCATTATCGTGGTCGCCGGCGAGCCCACGGGCCGGTCCTGGCAGGACCGGCTCATCGACCTGCGCATCGAGGATCACCCCTCGCCGGTCGCGGAGCTGCGCCGGCTGGTGCACCTGGCGCGCGCGTACCAGCACATGAACGCGGGCGACGAGGCCACCACCCGCGGGGACATCGCCGGTGCGCTGCGCGAATACGCCACCGCCGAGTCCATGGTGCCGGACGAGCAGACCAACGGCGAGATGGTGTTCTGGCACGCGGTCATGCTGGTGAACGCCGGCCGCGTGGAGGAATCGCTGCCGCTCTTCCGGCGCGCTTACGCGCAGGACGAGAACTGGCGGGAGCTGGTGCGGCGGCTACCCGCGGCCGGACAGCTGCCGCCGGACCCGGCCCTGACGGCGCGCCTCACGGCCGTGCGCTGACCGGGTCCGGCCCGGCCGTTGCGCCCACTGCGCGCGGCTCGTACTCTGGTCGGCAGTAGCACACACGAACGGGGCCCTTCCGGAAGTCCGGTGCAAGACCGGCGCGGCCCCGCCACTGTAAGAGGCCCGGCTCGGGTTGAGCCGGTGTGGACCGTCCGAATGACCACTGGGCCTGCTGGGCCTGGGAAGGTGGGCGGCTCCGCCTCGAGCCAGGAGACCGGCTCCGTTCGTGCCCGAGTGAACACCCTTCCAGGGAGGGGTGCGGGAACGCCCGGCAGCCGGAGCCCAGAGCCCGGCCCGATCCCCGCCCCTTCCCGGAACCGGGAAAGGGCGGTTCTGCTTGCTTCACTCATGGTTCTGCCGGCCACGGGGGTGGCCAGCGGCAGCCCTGCTCCTGCCGGCGCTGGCCGCCTGCGGCCGGGGGTCCGGCGCCGCGCCGGCCTCCGGCTCCTCGCCGAACGCCGCCCGCTCCGCGCCCGCGCTCGCCGTCCGCGATGATGCCGGCCGCCTGGTGGTGCTATCCGCGCCGGCGCACCGCGTCATCTCGCTGGTTCCCGCCCAGACCGGGATCATCAAGCGGCTGGCCGGCGCCGGTGTGCTGGCGGCGCGCACGGTCTGGGACACGGACCCCGACCTGGCCTCGCTGCCGCATACCGAGAATGCGCTCGCGCCCAGCGTGGAGTGGCTGGCGGCCCTGCACCCGGACCTGGTGATCGCGTGGCCGGACCGGGATGCGCGCGATCTCATCGCCCGGCTGGCAGCGCTCGGCATCCCGGTATACGCCTCCGCCACCCAGTCGCTCGCGGACATCGACAGCGCCATCGCCCGGCTGGGCGTGCTGCTGGGGCAGGAGGCCCGCGCGGACTCGTTGCGCGCCGGGATCCGGGCCGGGCTGGACGCGGTCCGCGCGCGCGTCGCCGGGGCACCGCGGCCGGCGGTGCTGTACGCGGTTGCAGTCGATCCCCCGCTGGCGGCCGGCAACGGCACCTGGATCGGTGAGCTGCTCGCGTTGGCCGGCGGCCGCAACAGCTTCGCTGACCTGCGCACGCTCTGGCCGCAGGTGAGTCTCGAGGAGATCGTGCGCCGGCAGCCGGAGGTGATCATCCGTCCGGTCGAGGACCCCGGCACCGACGTGCTGGCGGAACTCCGCCGCCGCCCCGGCTGGCGCGAGTTGCCGGCGGTGCGCGCCGGGCGCGTCCACGCGGTGGACGCGAACCTGCTCAACCGCCCGGGCGCCGAGGTCGGCGAGGCGGCGCTGGTGCTGGCCCGGGCGATCCACCCCGATCGCTTCCCGGGGCCCCGATGAGCCGCCGGCTCCTGCTGCTGCTCCTGCTGGCGGCCGGCGCGCTACTGGTGAGCCTGGCCGTGGGCGCTTCCGGCCTGTCACTGCAGCAGGTGCTCGCGGCCCTGGCGCGGCGCGGCGATGCCACGGCGCGCACCATCGTCTGGGAGCTGCGGCTGCCGCGCGCCGTGCTCGCGCTGCTGGCCGGCGGCGCGCTCGCGCTCACCGGCGCGGTGTTCCAGGCGCTGCTCCGCAATCCGCTCGCGGAGCCCTACATCCTGGGCGTGGCCGGCGGCTCCGCGGTCGGGGCCGTGGGCGCGGTGGTGCTCGGGCTGGCCGTGGCCCTGCCCGCGCTGGTGCCCGTGGCGGCGCTCGCCGGGGCCGGGCTCGCGATCCTGCTCGTGTTCCGGATCGCGGCGCGGACCGGAGGCGCGCTCGACACCCGCGTGCTGTTGCTCGCCGGGGTGGTGGCGGGCGCTTTCTTCAATGCCGTCATCCTGCTGCTGCTCACGCTCGCGGACGTGGAGAGCTTCCGGTCCGCGGTGTTCTGGATGATGGGCAGCCTGGCGGGCGCATCCTGGCGCACCGTGCTGCTGCTCGTCTGCTACCTGCTCCCCGCCACCGCGATCCTGCTCTCGCTGGCGCGCGCCCTCAATGCCATCGCGGTCGGCGAGGAGACCGCGCAGCACCTGGGCGTCCGGGTCGAGCGGGTCAAGCTGCTGGCGTACTTCGTGGCATCGGTGGCGGTCGGGGCGTGCGTCGCCGCCTGTGGGATGATCGGGTTCGTGGGGCTGATCGTGCCGCATACCATCCGGCTGCTCTGGGGCTCCGACCACCGGCTGCTGCTGCCGGCGAGCCTCCTGGGCGGCGGTGCCTTCCTGCTGCTGGCCGATACCGCCGCCCGCACCGTCGCGCCGCCTGCGGAACTGCCGGTCGGTGTGATCACCGCGGTGCTGGGCGTGCCGATCTTCGTGGCGCTGCTGCGCCGGAGCCTGGCGTGAGCGCGGCCGAGGTCTTCCGGGCGGGTGCGCTCCGCGTTCGCTACCCAGGTTCGGCGCAGCCGGCGCTGGGCGACGTGTCCATGCGCGTGCGCCGCGGCGAGCTGTACGCGGTGAGCGGCCCCAACGGCTCGGGTAAGTCGACGCTCGCGCGCGCGTTGCTCGGCCTGCTCCGACCCGAGACCGGACTGGCCCTGTTCGAGGGTCGGCCGGCCGCGGCCTGGGATCGGCGGGAACTGGCGCGGCGGGTGGGCGTGGTGCCGCAGTCCGAGGAGCTGGTCTTCCCGCTGACGGTGCGGGCACTCGTGTGCATGGGCCGCTACCCGCACCTCGGTCCCTGGCGCGCGGAGGGCGCCGCGGACCGGGACGCAGTCGCGCGCGCGCTCGATGCGTGCGACGTCGCCCAGCTCGGTGACCGGCTCGTCAGCCGGCTTTCCGGTGGGGAACGGCAGCGTGCGCGCATCGCCCGCGCGCTCGCGCAGGAGCCGGACACGCTCGTGCTGGATGAGCCGACGGCAGCGCTCGACATCGCGCACGAGATGGCGATCTTCGAGCTGCTCGCGGGCCTGCGCGCCGCGCGGGGCGTCACCGTCCTGCTGGTGACGCACAACATCAACCTGGCCGCCCGTTACGCCGACCGCATGCTGCTGCTGGAGCGCGGCCGGGCGCTGGCCGAGGGCAGCCCCGCCATGGTCGTCACCCGTACCCTGATCGAGCGCAGCTACCACTGGCCGGTCAACGTGTTCGCCCACGCCGGTCCCGGCGAGGATGCCGGGGCGCCACAGCTCACCCCGCTGGCCCGGCAACGCCAGCCGGACGCGCCCGCATGAAGCACGCAGCCCTGGCCGGCGCCGTCGCGCTCGCGCTCAGCGCTCCCCCGCTCGCGGCGCAGGTACCACCCGACACGTTCCGCCTGGCGCAGCTCGTGGTCACCGCCACCAAGCTGCCTTCGCCGCGCGCGGCGGTGCCGGCCCACGTCACCGTGCTCACCGGTCCGGCCCTGCGCGCGGACGGCTACACCCGGGTGGTGGACGCGCTCCGCGACCAGGCCGGCATCGCGGTGGCGCAACTGGGTGCGCCCGGCGCGGTCGCTTCGCTCTTCGTGCGCGGCGGCGAGAGCGACTACGTGCAGGTGCTGGTGGATGGCGTGCAGGTCAACGATCCCGGCGGTGCCTACGACTGGGCGCACCTGACCACTGCGGACATCGAGCGCATCGAGATCGTGCGCGGCCCGGTGAGCGTGCTGTACGGCAGCGATGCGGTGTCGGGCGTGGTGCAGATCTTCACGCGCGCGGGCGGCCGGTCGCGGGTGGAGGCGGTGGTGGGCGCGGACATCGCGGAGCGGGTGGGCCAGGGGGCGAGAGGCCATTTCGGGAGCTGGCACGGGAGCGCCACGGCGAGCGGCGGCGGCGCAGTCGCGCGGGCGCTGAGCGGCGGCTACGGAGTGAGCCTGGACCGCCAGGAGTCCGCGGGCGCGTATGCGTTCAACAACGCCTACGGCAACACCACCGTGGCCGCGCGCGCGGGCCTCGAGCACGCGCGCGGGACCAGGCTGCGCGCCCCCGCCCGCTACCCGGAGCAGCGCTATCACTTCCCGACCGATGGCGCGGGCAACATCACGGATCGCAACCGCGCCACGTACGGCGACGCGCTGGCGGCCGGGATCACGCTGCAGCAGCCGCTGGGCGAACGGGCCACCGCGCAACTGGCGCTCGGTCACTACCGGGGCGCCACCGGCGCGGACGACCCCGAGGATGAGCCCGGCGTGGGCTGGTCGCGGAGCACGGGACGGGTGGCGCGCGACCAGCTCGAGTTGCGGCTGCACGCGCGCCCCGGCGCTTCGCTCACCCTGTCGGGCGGCGCCGAGCTGCAGCGCCAGCAGGGGCGGAGTACCTTCGCGAGCGATGGGCCGTTCGGTCCCTCCGCCTCCCGCACCCGTGACGAGCGCCGGGCGCGCGCGCTCTTCGCCCAGCTGGTTCGGGCGGGCCGAACGCTGGCCGTGACCGCGGGCGCGCGCCTGGATGACAGCGACCAGTTCGGCACCTTCGCGCCCGCGCGGGCGGGCGTGAGCTGGCAGCCCGCGCGCGACCTGCGCGCGCACGCCGCCTGGGGCACCGGCTTCAAGGAGCCCACCTTCCTGGAGACGTACGCCACCGGGTTCGCGCGCGGCAATCCGGCCCTGGCACCAGAGCGGTCGCGGAGTGCCGAGCTGGGCCTGAGCGCGGCGGCGCGCGGGACCGACGTCGCCCTGACGGTCTTCCGGCAGAGCTTCCGCAACCTGATCCAGTACACGTTCGCGCCGCCCCTCGCGGACGCGCCCAACTACTTCAACATGGGTGGGGCCCGCGCGCTGGGCATCGAGCTGGAGCTGGGCGCCACCCTGCCGCACGGCCTCCGGGCCAGCGGCGGCTACACCGGGCTGCGCACGGCGGTGACCGATGCGGGCTTCGGCGAGGATCGACAATTCCGGCAGGGCGAGCCGCTGTTGCGCCGCCCCGGTCACCGGCTCAATGCCGGGTTCGCCTGGCAGGGTGCTGCGTTCGTCGCATCGCTCCGCGGCGACTACACCGGCCCGCGCGCGGATCTCGACTTCACGGACCCGGCCGAGTGGCAGGGACGGCGTATCGAGCTGCCCGCCTATGCCACGGTGGCCGCCGCACTCGGTTTCCGTCGGGACATTTCCTGGGGGCGGCTCGAGAGCACGGTGCGCGTGCGCAACCTGTTCGATGCGCGCTACCAGGAGGTCTACAACTTCGCCACGCCGGGCCGCACGCTCACGTTCGAGCTGCGCGTCGCGCGCTGACGGCCCGCCCGCGCGGCCGGACCCTCAGCCGGCGGCTTCGGCGTGCAGCGCCGCGTAGGATTCGTAGCGGGCGGCGGAGATCGCCCCGGCGTCGAGCGCGTCGCGCACCGCGCAATCGGGCTCGTGCGTGTGCGAGCAGTCGTCGAAGCGGCAGCGTCCGAGCAGCGGCCGGAACTCGGGGAAGCAGTGGTCGAGCTGGTGCGGCTCGACGCCCCACATTCCGACCTCCCGCAGGCCGGGCGTGTCGGCCACGTAGCCGCCGCACTCGAGCCGGATGAGCCGGGCCGCGACGGTGGTGTGGCGACCTTTCGCGACCGCCTCGCTGAGGGCGCCGGTGCGCAGGTCGAGCCCGGGCTGCACCGCGTTCAGCAGGTGTGACTTGCCCACCCCGGATGGCCCGGTCAGCACGCTCCGTCCCTCGCTCAGCGTAGCCCGCAGCTCGGCCACCCCCCTGCCGGTCTCGGCGGATGTCGGCAAGGTGCGGTAGCCGGCCGCGCGATACGGGGCCAGGAACCGGGTGACCGTCGCGGCGTCGGCTAGGTCCAGCTTGTTGAGCACGATCAGCGCGGCCAGCTCGCTGGCTTCGGTGAGCACGAGCAGACGGTCGAGCGTCCGGGGGTTGGGGTCGGGACGGGTGGCGGCGAACACGATCACCACCCGATCGACGTTCGCGACGATGACCTTCGGGCGGTGCCGGCCTGGGCCTGGCGCGCGGCGTACCAGCTGCGAGCGGCGGGGCTGCACCGCTTCGATCACGCAGCGCTCGTCCTGCCAGGCGAGCCGCACCTCGTCGCCCGCGACCACGCGATCGGACGGCCGCTCGATGCGCTTGAGGCGGCCCCGAAGGACCGCCTCGACGTGCTCCCCGCCCGGGAGCTCAATGCTGTAGACCCCACCGACCGCGCCCAGCACCGTTCCGAGCGGCGGCTGCAGGGCGCGGCGGATCATGTCAGGCCGCGAAACTCTCGAGCGCGGGGCCGAGGTCGCCCTCGCGCAGCCGGCGGAGCGCGCGGTCCCGCAGCTGGCGCACCCGCTCGCGGGTCACGCCCAGCATGTTGCCGATCTCCTCCAGGGTGTGCTCGCGTCCGCCTTCCAGGCCGAAGTAGAGGCGCACCACGCGCGCATCCCGGGGCGAGAGCGTCTCCAGCGCACGCTCGATGTGCTCCGCCAGCAGCCGCTCTTCGACGATCTCCTCCGGCTCGTGCGCTTCGTCCCACATGAAGCGCTCCACCAGCTGGCTGTCGTCGCTGTCGCCGATGGGCGCGTCCAGCCGGATCTCCGCCGCGTTCAGCGTCTGCAGCGACGTCACCACCTCCGGCGTCAGGTGCGCGGCCTCCGCGAGCTCGGCAATCGTGGGATCGCGCCGCAGCTCCTGCTTGAGCCGCTCCCGCTCGCGGAAGATCCTGGCCAGGTCGCTGGCGCGGTTGAGCGGCACCCGGACCGCCCGGCCCTGGTTCGCGAGCGCGGCCAGGATGGCCTGCCGGATCCACCACACGGCGTAGCTGATGAACTTGACGCCCTGGTCGGGATCGAACTTCCGCGCCGCCGTAACCAGCCCGACGTTGCCTTCCTGGATCAGGTCGATCAGGGACACGCCGCGGTTCTGGTACTTCTTGGCGACACTGATGACGAAGCGCAGGTTGGCGCGGACCATGCGCCCCACCGCCTCCTCATCACCGCGCAGCGCCCGGTATCCCAGCTCGATCTCCTCTTCCGGCGTGAGCAGCTCGTGCCGGCTCACCTCGCGGAGATACTGGTCCAGGGCGGACCGCTCCTCGAGGTTCGCGGAGAACCCCTCCAGGCCGCCATCGCGCCGGCGGCGCCGCTTGGGAACACCAGTCACTGCCATCTTTCGGTTCGATCGTTTCCGGGTGCAAGCCCGTTGCCCGTCATGCCTCGGCGCGCCCTGCGCCGGTGCGGGGAGCCGGTCCCCGCCACGCCCATCCCGCCCCCCGTAGTCGCCGGCGGGCGACTGTATAAACCGCGGGAGCCTATAAGTGCCACGTACCAAGGACCAGGGGCCAAGCGCCAAGCGCCAAGCAACGTAGCAAGGCCAGGTCCGGCGTTTCCCGCGACCACTCAAGGATGCGGCGCGCCGCGCCCCATCGCCATACCGACACAAGCCGGCGCCAAGCCGGCCCGCGCCACATTCTCTCCTACCACCCCGGCGCTGCGCTGTTCCTTGGACCGTGGCCCTTGGCTCTTGGCCCTCTTCTGCTCAATCCCCCGGGATTGCCTCGCTGCTGAACAGGTTCAGCGTGTCGCGGCCGGCCAGCAGTCGTTCCAGTGGGGTCGGGCGCGGGCCGCCGCCCTGGGCCAGGTCCCGGCGCAGGGAGAGCACCGCCTGCCGGAGCCGGCGCAGGTCGGCGCTCGCGCTGTCGTGCGGCGCCCCGGTGCGCAGCAGCGCATCGATGCGGTCCGCCTGCGCCTGGATCTGCCGGATGCGGGCCTGCACGCTGTAGCTGTCGATGCGCAGCCAGTCGAAGGGGAAACGAGTCTCGAGGAGGCGATCGGAGATGGCCTCGGCGCGCACGAACGCCAGGCCGCCCGCGCCCTGCAGCCCGGCCCGCAGCGCGGTCGCCAGCTCGCGATCCAGCATGCCGAGCGCCTCGGTCACCGGCGTACCCGTGAGCCGTTCCAGGACCGTCGCCGGCGGTGCTTCCGCGATGACCGGCGACTCGCCGCGGCGGCAACCTGCCGCCGCCAGCGCCAGCGCCGGGATCGCCCAGCGCCAGCCGGCCGCGCACCACCCGGGCGCGCGAAGGCTTGCACTGTGCCCCCGGTTGCCGCGAACGCTCGGACCTGCCACCGTTTTCGCCATGATCTGGGAGTGTGCTGTCCGCTCCGAACGCGGTCCGCACCGGCGCCGCAACGAAGACGCCCTGCTGACCGCGCCGGAGCGGCGGTTGTTCGCAGTGGCGGACGGCATGGGCGGCCACCCTGCAGGCGACGTCGCAGCCGCGCTTGCCGTTGCCACGCTCGCTGCCGCCTTCCCCGGCGCCCCATCGCCGCGCATCGGCCCGGCCGCGCTCGCCGCCCGCCTGCGGGCCGCCTTCGCCGACGCCCATGCGGCCCTGCTCGCACACGGCGCGGCCGAGCCCGCCTGCCGCGGCCTGGGCACCACCCTGACCGCGCTGGCGCCGCTCGCGTCGCGCCCCGCCTGCGTGATCGCGCACATCGGGGACTCGCGGGCCTACCGCCTGCATGGCGGCGCCCTGCGGCAGCTCACGCGCGATCACACCTGGGTCCAGGAGCAGCTGGACCGGGGAATGTTAAGTCCCGCCCTGGCGGCCAGCCACCCGTACCGCAGCGTCCTGTCGCGAGTGCTGGGCGGGGGCGCGGACCCGGGCCCCGCCGATGTCGTGGTGGAGCCGTTCCGGCCGGGCGACCTGTTCCTGCTCTGCACCGATGGCGTGTGCGGCGTGGTGGCGGACGCCGACCTGGAGGCGCTGCTGGCCCAGCGGCTCCCGTTGGAAGTGCTGGCCGCTCAGCTGGTGGCCGCGACTGAAGCCCGCGGCGCACCCGACAACCTCACGCTGCTGCTGCTCCGGCCGGTGCCGCGCCGTTGGGACCGACCATGCCC